>JASJEE010000001.1 GCA_030064835.1 Microcoleaceae cyanobacterium MO_207.B10
TCATTGCCTTAGTCAGTTTAATCATTCTAGTTGAATGGACAAAATTTAAAGTAAACCCCCTACCCAACCCAATTACTGGCCCAGTAGTCATTTATGCTCGTGATGGACAAACACCTCTACGTCCAGAATATAGAAATTCTCATTATGAATTGGGACGCATCTCTAAATTTTCCAAATATTTACCAGATGCAGTCATTGCTTCTGAGGATAGTCGCTTTTATTGGCATTTCGGCGTAGATCCCATCGGAATATTAAGAGCAGTATTAATAAATTTACGTTCAGATGGTATACGGGAAGGGGGTAGTACAGTTACTCAGCAACTAGCAAGAAGTATATTTAGAGATTATGTAGGTACAGAAGATTCTGCTAGTCGGAAATTGCGAGAGGCAATAGTATCTCTCAAGATAGAAGCTTTTTATAGTAAAGAAGAATTATTATTAGCCTATCTAAATAAAGTTTATTTAGGATTAGATTTATATGGATTTGAAGACGCTGCCAGATTTTATTTTGGTAAAAGTGCAACAGATTTAACTTTATCAGAAGCAGCAACATTAGTAGGAATTTTACCCGCACCCAATAGTTTTAACCCAGTACAAAATTATGAAATAGCTGTACAAAAAAGAGATGGCGTTCTTTATCGAATGCTGAGTCTGGGAATGATCGATCAACAACAAGCAGATAGAGCTAGGCGATCGCGAATAGAAATTAATCCCAAAGCTAAAGAAGTTATCCAAGGTACATTAGCACCTTACTACTATGGTTATGTATTTACCGAATTAGAGGAATTATTAGGAACAGACTTAGCTAGAGAAGGAAATTTTATCGTTCAAACAGCTTTAAACCCTGAAGTTCAAAACCATGCAGAAATAACTTTGCAAGATACAATTAATAACGCTGGTTCTTATGCGAGGTTTTCTCAAGGTGCTATAGTCACAATAGATTCTAGGAATGGGGAAGTCATTGCTCTGACAGGAGGTGCAGATTACCAACAAAGTCAGTTTAACCGAGCGACTCAAGCACAACGTCAACCAGGTTCTACATTTAAAGTGTTTGCTTATGCTGCTGCCATAGAAAGGGGGATACCACCGACAAGATTATATTCTTGTGATTCCCTCAGATGGATGGGTGTCAGTTACGGCGGTTGTCAACGCAGTAGTGGCAATACAAATATGTACACAGGTATGGCAATGTCTGAAAATGTAGTAGCTTTGCGAGTTGCTCAACAGGTAGGTTTAGATAGAGTAGTAAGAATGGCAAAGCGTTTAGGGATTAAGTCTAAATTAAATGCTGTACCTGGGTTAATTTTAGGTCAAAGTGAAGTTAATGTTTTGGAGATGACTGGTGCTTATGGGGTATTTGCTAATCGTGGAGTGGGGAATAAACCCCATACTATTCGGAAAATTATAGATAGTAGTGATTGTAGCGATCGTAATAATATTTACACTTGTCGCTGCATTTATTCCTACGATCCAGATCCAAATTGTGAAAACCCTCAAGGAGATATTCAAGCTAACCGCTCTATTTTGAAACCATACATAGCAGACAGAATGACTCAAATGCTTCAGGGAGTTGTGGAATTTGGTACAGGTAGTAGTCTTAATTTAGGTTTAGGAGAAGCGGGTAAAACTGGTACTACTAATAATGGAGTTGATTTATGGTTTATTGGGTACATTCCTAATCAAAGTTTAGTAACTGGAATTTGGCTAGGAAATGATGATAATTCGCCTACCTATAGCAGTAGTGGAGAAGCGGCTAAGTTGTGGGGAAACTATATGGAGAAAGTTGTGCGTTAGCAAAAATCAGCCAGGAAAATGAGAACACCTACACTTCCAATGTTGGTAAGTGTAGGATAAACTCACCGAGAAAATGGGGGAGAAGCAGGAGGTAAATCTTCTATCTGAGCCAAAGTTTCTTGAATACGTGGAGTTGCAAGAAATCTTTTTGCATCTTCAAGCAACCGTTTACCCCAAAGATTTTGATCGAGATATTCAATGTCTGCATATCGACTATCTAACCTTAGTGCTTCTTCTCCCATAGCAAGTCCCTGTTCTTGATCGCCTTGGATATAAAGAGCTACAGCTAGTGCTAATAGTGGTTCTGCTGCTTTATTATCTAAAGATATAGCCTCACGCCACTTTCTAATGGCAGTATCTACATTACCCATTTCATATTCAACTAACCCGATGTTATTAACTGCGGGCCATAGATTTTTCTCTAAGCCATAAGCTTTTTCATATTGAGCGATCGCTCTTTTTAATTTACCACGCTTATAATAAGCATTACCTAAGTCAAATAAAGCACCAGGGCTATCTGGTTTTAATTTTAAACCGACTTTTAACTGATTGATAGCTTTTTGATGATCGCCGTTTTGAAAGTAGGCTCTACCTAGAACAAAACTAATATCAGCATTATTAGAATCAATATTTTGAGCTTGTTTTAAAGCAGCAATACCCTGTTCTAGATCCTCTGCTTGAATATACAGACTACCTAGAAGTGCCCAAGCTTGTTGACTATTTGGGGCTAATTGAGTGGCCAGTTCAGCTCTAGATAAAGCTAACTCAAACTGTTGAAATCTTGCTAATTGTACAGCTTCTTCTGCTAAACTCAAACCTGTCTGTTCCAGTTGAGCTGAGTCTAACTGTAATATATGAGGAACTAATGCCTGTCCCAGTACAGGTTTAGCAGAACTACACAGACCGATGGTGATTAATAAAGAGACTAAGGAAATTCGATTTGGCACGGTAAAAACTAGTATTTCTGGTTAAGAAGTTCAGATTAAAGTGTATAGTATGATAGGATAGCTTATAATTTATACTCTTTGCTGTAGATTATGATTTTCCGTGTATTTTAGAGAGCAAGTTTATACCAAATTGATAAATGTTTGCTAGAAATATTATCAATCTTGGGTGTAGGATGTGGGGTTTTGGGTATAGTGAAATCATAGGAAAAACAAAGAAAAAGGCTGGTTATCAAAGGGATAAAGTGGAAAAACTTTATTAATTAGTTAATAGTTGAAGTTTGCTCAAGCATCACATTCTTTTTTTTTTAAATTGGTATTATAGGAATCCGCGCAGAGGTTGCGGGGAATTAAAAAGTCAATAAAAAAGTTGAAACTCCCACCTGTTCCCAGTTAAGTGTTCCCTAAAAAGCAGTAAGATTTTTGCCACGAATATGCGGAGGATTGCTATATCTTTAATTCAGTCAGATAAATTCAGTAATAAGTAGTATAGAGATGTCGCTCAAGTGATAGTATAATTTTCTCTAAGTATTCAGCTATTAGCAGTCAGCTATCGGCGCTAATTATTATCTTCAAAAAATCTCAAAAATCAAAACTTTTTTAGAAAAAAATGAATCAAAAAATTGTAAAATTTTATCTAAAATCGGAATTTTATTATTATGCTCAACAGTAGAATCTAAAGTTAATTCCCGAAGATTTATAATACTTAGATATTTTGATTAAATTTGATGTTAATTTTAGAGTGTTTATTTTCAAATAAAGCTGATAAAATACCCAGAAATAATCAAGAAAGTAATACTAATACTAAATTAGTATTGATTATATTGGTAACATAATCATAAATTCAGTACCATGTCCTGGTGAAGAATTTAGTTTAAGTTTGCCACCATGTTTTTCACTAATAATCTGGTGACTAATAGCCAATCCCATGCCTGTTCCTTTTCCTACAGCTTTTGTTGTAAAGAAATTATCAAAAATTTTATCTTGTATTTCTAGAGGAATTCCATCTCCATTATCAGTCATTCTTATAGTCAGCCAAGTATAATTTTGAAAAAATATTACTTCTGTAGTAATTTGTATTTGAGGTTGCCACTCTGAATCTAAATCTACCGATTTTTCCTGTAGTGCATCAATAGCATTGCTAATAATATTCATAAATACCTGGCTAAGTTGACCAGAATAGCAACTTACCATCGGTAGATTGGGACAATAATTTTTGATAATTTTAATACCGTGCTTAAGGCGATTATTTAATATTAATAAGGTACTATCTATACATTCATGAATATTTGCTGGCTTGCGTTGGGACTCATCCATGTGAGAGAAGTTGCGCAGACTATTAACAATCTTAAGTAATTGTTCAGAACCAAACCTTATACCTTGAGTAGTTTCAGACAATTCTGCCTGTAGAGTATCATACTCTATTTGTTCTTTTATTTTATTTATGATGGGGGAAGGCTCTGATATTTGATCATAAACAGCCAAAAGTTTTGTAATTTCTTCAATATAGGAAGTGAGAAATATCAGATTATTCCAAATACAATTAACAGGGTTTCTAATTTCGTGAGCTACTTCAGCAACCATTCTCCCCAGACTTGCCATTTTTTCTGTTTGAATAGCTTTTGCATGAGTTTGTTCTTTTAGCAAATTACTGGTAAGTTCATGAATTTGTGACTGAGCAACTAATAATTGATGTATATCTAAAAGTCTATACTCTTCAGGCTGTACTTCGACAACTACTGGGTCATAGAGTAACTCAGGTCGTCTTTGTAAAGATTTTTGGGCTGCTTCAACTATTAATGTGGTACCAGGTAGGATTAATACTTCTACTTGAGAAAATCTATATAGGACATCTATGGAGCGCTTATAAAACATCTCTATACCATAGCGACCTCCCATTCTTTCAAAAAACAACCGTCGGGAAACCATACCAACAAAATTACCTTGCTGGTTTGTAAGAATAACACCTGGCAATAAAGGATTAGATTCAAACACAGGTGCAATTTCTTTGCCCAAACAGCTAGACTCAATCTGAAAATTTTGGAGAGGCAGTTCCTGTATAGTAGATTCTAGAGATAGATTTTTACCTTTAACCTGAAGATTAGGTGAGGTAAATGAATCTGAAGATGACTCATGCAAAGCGAACATATTTAAGTAGTTCCTATGGTTATGTATCAATAGATACGCTCAAGATTGTTTATTGTTAATTCTTATTAGCTCTGACAAACTACAGTTAGATATATGAGCTTACACCTTTCTAGCACAATCTTAATAAGATCATCAGATAATATAAAACTTACTTAATATTTTTCAGGGTATTATTAAATTTATTTATAAAAATATCAATCAAATCGCCTTTTGTTTCGTAAAAATACTTAGTACCTATTAGTATTAAATATATCATTATTAACTAGTAAGTTTAGTATTATTACTTAAAAACCCCCTAGTTCCTTGTCCATTTTACGCCCTTCTCTAATTTGTCTGACCCATGTTATCTATTTACTGTTAAAAAGATACTCTTGTGAGAGGTGGGGGGGAGAGGTGAAAATTAGAAAAAATTTAGGTGGTGGTGCATAGTAATGGTAAACGAAGCAACGGGAGTGTCGGGAAATGGGGAGATGGGGAGATGGGGAGATGGGGAGTGTCGAAGAAATTAAAAAATATATATCCTCACCATTACCATGCAGGACTACCAAAATTTATACTAACCCACTAATTAATTGTCAAAAAAAAAAGACTTTCAATTTTGGTAACTATTTAACAGTTGAAGTCTAAGTGAAGTCTAGCATTACTTTCGGTAATTGTTATAATAAAAGTTTTACATAAATATAGTCATATATAGAATCCCGTTATATCATATATTTTGATAACTTAACTTTAATCATTGAACCTACCATCGCCCAATTTTCCCATACTTCCCCAACTATATAGTAAGTATCCAACTGGATTTGATATTAAGAGACGGGGAATAAAATTTCAAATTCTGTACCGCTTCCAGGAGTAGAATTAACTTTGAGTTTACCTCCATGCTTTTCTGTAGTAATTTGATAAGTAATATTTAAACCTAAACAAGTTCCTTTACCTACTGGCTTAATAGTAAAAAAGTTATTAAAAAAGTTATTAAAAATTTTGTTTTGAATCTCTATCAGAATTCCTGGACCATTATCAATAATCCGAATTGATATATAATTATTTTGTTTGAGTTCTGTAGTCACCCAAATAGTGGGAGATTTAGGGGGCTTTTCTTGAGAATCTTCTAGAGCTTCTATAGCATTAGTAAAAAGATTCATAAAAGCTTGACTTAATTGACCAGAATAACAATTTAACAAAGGAATTTTTCCATAATTTCTAATAACTGTAATTTTGAGGTTGCACATTATGGAATGATACTGCAAAAAATTGGCTTGGACTTTGACTGAAAAAAAACCATTAACTAATCATTTTAGTCATTCCCAAATCTAAAATTCGACCATCGAAAATCGAGAATCATTCGTCACTGTGCAACGCCGTAATTTTCGGTTTGAGACGACCCCTTAAAATTAAAAGTGTACTATCTATACATTCCTGAATATCAGTTTCTCTCGGTTTAGTCTCGTTCATATATGAAATTTTTTTCAGACTACCTATTAGCTGATTTAATTGTTGTGCTGAAGCTATGATACTTTGAATTAATTCTGGTAAATCTTGTTGGATAAAATCAAAGTCAATCTCATCTTTAATTTTTTCAATATCATCTATTTTTTTGCGGAAGTTTTTATTCATAAGCATTGAAAAGCTGATTCAAATCTTGATAATAGTTGAAGAGAAAATTTGTATTTCCTAAGATGCAACCTACAGGATTTTTGATTTCATGAGCTACTCCTGCTAAAATTTGCCCTAAACTTGCTAATTTTTCTGTTTGAATAAGCTGAGACTGGGTTTGTTGATGAAGTAGTTGAATAGCTAATTGATGAATATGTGATTTGGCAACGAGTAACTGATGAATATCTATTAAACTATATGCTCCAGATGATATTTTAAGAACTATTGGTTCGTATAGCAGTTCCGGAGAACGTTTCCATAATTTTCTCGCGACATCGACAACTAATGTATCATTGGGTAAAACTAATATTTCTGTTTCGGCAAAACGATATAAAGTTTCTATAGAACGTTCTAATACCAAATTGATAAATGTTTGCTACAAATATTATCAATCTTGGGTGTTGGCTGTGGGGTTTTGGGTGTAGTGAAATAATAGGAAAAACCCAGAAAAAAGCCGATTCTAAAAGGGATAAAGTGGAAAAAATTTATTAATTGGTTAATACTTGAAGTTTTCTCAAGCAAAACATTCTTTTTTCACGCAGGGTATAAAAATAGTTCTCTACCAAAAGGACGACCAATATATTCTAAAAATTTTCGCCGAGAAATCATACCGAAAAACTCACCTCAGTGTAGTAAGATAACTCCGGTTCATTAATTGATAATTGATCAGGGATAATTGATAATTACCTCTGGTTAAAACCGTTACGGAATTGCATATCAGGAAATATTATTTCTTCTCTTGGTCGATTGGATATGGCAATGCTTCGGAGCGGCTCTGCATTCTTCGGGAGACCTTTCCCTCCGGGACGCTTCGCGTTTAGCGAAGCTTTGCGGTAGCAAACGCCATCTCATCCTACGGACTGCTCCGCTTTCCGACCGCTTTTTTCCCCTTAAAAGGGTCAGCTTTCAACCATTATTACCGAATTATTAATTCGGTAATAATGGGTTTGTTTCAAATAAAATAAGTTTGCTACTACAGTTCCTGTTGCAATTAGTTAAACTTGAGCATTATAAGTGAATAGGTCTTCAATTTTTGACCCTAAATGAAATTTTTTTGAGCTTACCTGATATACAAATTCAGGCAGTTGTTCAATTTCTAATGTATTTAACATAAAAATTTTTTTGATTGTTATTTATTAACTTATATATAAAACTATTTTTTCGTTTTTATTTAATAAACACCCTGATATATATAAATTCTGGTTTCTCTGTTTGAGAGAATGTTAACTATGATTGGTTTTAATTATTTGTGGAATTAATTTTGTTGAGATGAAGCTACGTCAATCAAAATCTACGAATCAAGTATTTGGAAAATTAATCAAATTAATCATAACCATAGAATATGTAGTTGAATCTTATTCTTCAACTTACCGAAAAATTCTGTTCTCAAGCCTCCCCTTTTAAAAGGAAATAAGAAAAAATGTTTTTTTTAGTCAATCTTCTTCTTTTGCAAGAGAGGTAATTACTAATTAATAATTATTGATTAATAATTGTTTAATTCCCATCCTTTTTCACTCAAAATAACCCGATTACGACCTTGTGTTTTAGCTTGATAAAGAGCTTTGTCAGCTTCAGAAATTAATCGTTCTGGTGAAATATTTATCTGAGGCACAACGCTAGCTATTCCTAAACTTAAAGTGACATGATTACTAACTTTAGAAGCTTGATGAATTATATTTAATGCTTTGACTTCTGAACGAATTTTTTCAGCTATAAAAACAGCTTTAGCAGCATTTGTCGAAGGCAAAACAATAGCAAATTCTTCTCCTCCATAGCGGGCTACTAAATTTTCATAATTAGTTCCTGTAATTAAATTTACAGTTTGTTTCATCGCAGAAGCTACCTGTTTTATACATTTATCTCCTGCTTGATGACCATAGGTATCATTATAACTTTTGAAACAGTCAATATCTCCTATAATTAGAGAGATAAAATTCTGTTGCTGTTCCATTTGGAACCACTTTTGAGACAGATATTGGTCAAATCGTCTCCGATTGGCAATTTGAGTTAAACCATCTAGAGAGGCTTGAAGTACCAATTCTTGATTAGCTATTTCTAATTTTTGATAAAGTTCATGTAGTAAATTATTCGCCAATTTATGAACATGACATTGAGCTATTAGTAAATTATGGAAATCTAAAATTCTATATACAGAGGGTTTAATTTCGACAACAATAGGTTCATAGGCTAAATCAACTTCTCGCTCCAAAGCTTTACTAGCAGCCTCAACAATTTTAGTATCTCCAGACATTAGTAAAAAATTTGTAGAAGCAAAACGATATAAAGTTTTGAGAGACCTTTTTAGAAAAAGTTCTCTGCCAAAAGGACGACTCAGATATTCCAAAAATCGCTGCCGGGAAATCATGCCAAACAGCTGTCCCTTATCTGTTAAAATAGCCCCTGGTAATCTGGGTTCAGATTCTAATTTTACTGCAACAACTTCTCCCGGTTGATTACAGTCAACCTGAAAGTCATAAGCAAACAAACTTTGCAAAGTTGACTCCGGAAATGTTGTTTTTAGACAGTTGTCTGAGATTGATGAGACTAATGATTCATAGCAGGATAGGTTAACCATAAATAGTAACAAAAAAAATCAGAATGGTACAGAGCTAGAGTCAAAAAAAGTCAAGATTATTTTAATCGGGTACACAAAATTAATTACACATTTTCCTAAGATTAAACCTTTTTAGGGCAAAGGTTACATAGGGTCAGAGTAGGTAATCAATTCTGTGTAGTTACTTAATTTCTTAGCTTATCAAATTACTATGATATATTAACTATAACTTAACTATACTAGCACTTTTTACTTGAACTTAAATTATCCAGTTTAAGTAAGGATGTATAGATAAAAGCATGAAAGTTTAAGAATAGGTAAAGAATGCCATCAACACTGACAACTCAGTTGAACAATGCTTTCACTCTCTTTCTCAGTTTATTGGTAGAAGCAATGCCATTTTTGCTGTTGGGGGTGATTTTTTCGGGAATGTTACAGTGGCTCATTAATGAACGTAAATTGATAAGTATGATGCCACAGAATCCTATTTTGGGAGCATTGGTAGGGAGTTTAGTGGGTTTTTTATTTCCCGTGTGTGAATGTGGTAATGTTCCAGTAGCACGGCGTTTATTATTACAAGGTCTACCAACATCCGTAGCAATAGGATATTTATTAGCTGCTCCGACAATAAATCCTATAGTTATTTGGGCAACTTGGACAGCATTTAGAGATCAACCAGAAATAGTGGTTTTGCGAGTAATATTTTCTTTGGCGATCGCAACTATTATTGGTTGGGTATTCAGCGTGCAGAAGGATATACGACCAATTCTGCAACCAAAAACAGCTCGTTTATTACCATTATCCACTGTGAGTAAAAAGTCAATATCTAAAAGTTTTCAGACTTCTCCTCTATTGCAGTCCGGAACATTTTTTCTGGGAGAATCAAGTAAATCTGGGCCCCTAGAGTCAATCCCACTCTGGCAAGCAGAAGTTACTCAACCTTTTAACATAAACCAGGTAGGGGTTAGCACTCAAGCAATTCCAGTTAAGACAATAGGTTGGAAATCTCTGTTTATTGTACCTGATAAACAACGGCTTTTATCTTTATTAAATAGTATGGTGCAAGAGTTAAGAGAGTTGGGAGGAGTATTAGTAATTGGTAGTGCGATCGCTGCGATAATTCAAGTAGCTGCTCCCCGTGAATTAATTCTGAATCTTGGTCAAGGACCCGTAAGTTCAATTATTGCCATGCTGACTTTAGCAGCAGTAGTTTCTATTTGTTCGACTGTAGATGCTTTTTTTGCTTTGTCGTTTGCTGCTACTTTTACTAGTGGTTCCCTATTAGCTTTTTTGGTTTTTGGACCAATGATTGATATTAAAGCTGTGGGTCTTTTATTATCATTTTTTCGGTCAAAAGCTGTGATTTATTTGATGGTTTTGGCTGCACAGTTGACATTTATTATGGCTGTGTTAGTTAACTTATATTTGAGTTGAATTAATTGTTCATTCACACAGAGATAATTTTTGATATGAAAGATGATAAATCACTCTTTTTGATATTTAAAAAATATGAATCTTGGATAGATGCAGGAGCAATTTTTCTTTGGGGTTTTTTGTTAATATATTATTGGCTGACCGGGAAGTTATATATTTTAATTCATCCCCGTTATTTTGGTTTAACTATTGGTGCGGGAATTGGTTTACTAATATTAGGTGGATTGAAAATATGGGAGTTATGGGATATTAGTAAAAATCAAAAATTATCACAGCAATCAAAACAATTATTTAATAGTATTGAAAATCAACAACACATTAACTTGTTTCCTCCTGGTTGGAGCAGTGCTTTATTATTAGTATCTGCTTTACTTGCTTTCACGATTACTCCTGAAGTTTTTGCTAGTCAAACAGCATTACAAAGAGGATTAACAGAGTCATTACCAGTAACAAGAACTCAACCACAAACATTCCGCACTGCAACTAAACCTGAAGACCGATCGCTTATTGAATGGATTAGAACTTTAAATGTTTATCCAGAACCAGATGCTTACAATGGTCAAAAAGTGGAAGTAACAGGATTTGTAATTTATCCTCCAGGATTATCTGAGCAATATTTTTGGATATCTAGATTTATTCTGACTTGTTGTGCTGCAGATGCTTATCCGATAGGATTACCCGTTAAATTACCAGAAGGTAGAAGTCGGAGTAAATATCCTCAAGATGGTTGGTTTAAAGTGGAAGGTGAAATGATTACAGAAGAGTTGAATGGTCAGCGTAAATTAACCATTTCACCATCGGCAATTCAGCCAATTCCTAAACCGAAAAATCCTTATGATTATTAGTAATACTCTTTCTCTTTTGATAAAATTCTATAAAATCTTCCTACATTACTTGGTTATAGGTGAATTAAGAATTAAGAATTAATAATTAATAATTGTTGATTATTTACTAGTTAGTTTATTTGTAACATTCTACCGCCTGATACCCGCCTCCGCGACCTATCCCTGATCAGGAACTCCTGAAACCGTTTTAGGGAGAAGGGGAGCAGGGAGAAGAGAGAAGGGAGAAGGGAGAAATAGTCTAGGTAGATAAGCAAAACTACTTAAATTTCTCAGTAAATGTATGAAAAATTACATTGTTTTGGAGAAAAAATTTGCTCCCAGACTTACATATAACCTGTCTATAATGTCTAGGTTTTATCTTAAGAAAGATGTTTATAAAGCATAGCTGGGCGACGAGGGGGCAACCACCTAATATATAAGGGCATGGCTTTTTTAAATTTGGTATAAAAAAAGTAACAGCACTTAAATAGTAAACCATATAAATTATTGCCGTAATTTGCAAGAAATAATAATCAAGACTAATGGTGAATTTTAGAGAAAAAATTAATCATATATTTAAAGAAAATCAAGACATTATTTTACAAGAATTCCGACAACCTCTCGACCGAGTTGCTATTAGTTTGATTTTCGGACTAACTTTGTTAATTTGTCTACTATTTTTAGGGGGAGCTAGTACAGCTCCAAAAGTTAGAAACTTTAGCTGGGAAAATCAAAAAATAGGAGCAGAAGACAAAGCTTTTATTTTAAATTTTAACCGACCAATGAATCATCCTAGTGTGGAGAAAAATTTAAAGATTTCACCACCTCTACCAGGGAAAATTAGTTGGGCGGGGCGCAGAATGGCTTTTACAATTTTACAACCTGTTCCTTATGGTAATAAATATAATGTTGAATTGTCAGGAGCAAAAGAGAAGTTTTATGGGTTAGATAAAGGCGATGTAATGCAGCCTTTTTCAAGTTCCTTTAAAAGTCGCGATCGCGCATTTGCTTATATAGGTTTTACAGGGGAAGAAAAAGGGAGATTAATTTTAGTTAATTTAACGGAAAAACAGCGACCGCTCCGGATAACTCCGAAAAATCTAGAAGTAATGGATTTTAAATTTTTTCCCAAGGGAGAAAAGATTTTATTTTCCGCAGTTGAAAAGAAAAGTGAAGTTCCTGAACTGATAGAACAAAAAATTTATAGTGTAACAACTGGAATTAATTCCGAAGCTTCTGAATCAGCAGGAATAATTGAACAAGTTTTAGATAATCAAGCATACCAAAACTTAAAATTTGATTTGTCTGCTGATGGGAAAATAATTATAATTCAAAGGGTAAATAGAAAAGATGTTTTTGATTCAGGACCCTGGGTATTAGAATTAGGAAAGGAAGCAAAACCTCTAACTAATAAAGATGGAATAGTTCAAAAAGGCGGAGACTTTTTAATTGCTCCAGACAGCAAAAGTTTAGTAATTTTACAGGGGGAAGGAACATCTATTTTGCCAATATATCCAGAAACAGATAGAGAAGAGTTAATATTTTTACCAAAGTTTGGAACGGTTTTGAGTTTTGCTTCAGATGGTTCAATGGCAACCATGGTAAAATATAATCAAGATGGTACGCGATCGCTCTATATTGTAACTAATCAAGGTGACGAACGAGAAGTATTACGAACTCGTCCTTTTGGTAATATTATCAGTGCCGAATTTGACCCCACAAAAAATATTCTTTACTGTTTATTAACTCAAATGGTAGAGAATGGTGAAACATATCAAGAACAACCCTATATTGCAGCATTTGATATGCAGAGAAATATTTTAAGACCATTAGTGATTTTGCCAAACCAAAGGGAAGTTAATATAGATTTATCACCGGATGGTTTAGCATTATTATTTGACCAAACTGTGAAAATATCACAGTCAGAAAAGCCAAAAGAAACTAGTCAAAGTAACACTAAAATTCGTCGTTTATGGATTCTACCATTGGACTCAAAAATGCCAGAAGATGATTCCCCGTGGGAACTTATACCACAGGAGTTACCCCTAACAGGTTTTAATCCTAAATGGTCATCTTAAGCATAATTTTGGCAGAAAAATTATTACTAATTGCCGATTAGTAAATTACACAGGACTTACCGAATTATTGATTATTAATTATTAAATAATTCTGGTTGAAAGCCGACCCTTTTAAGGTTAAGGGGAAAAAAAGAAATAATATTTCCTGATTGTCAATTCCGTAACGGTTTTAACCAGAGGTAATTATCAATTATCCCTGATAAATTATCAAATAATCAAGCATTTTTCTGTTTTCAACAAGATATACAAGACTTTCGAGTTTTGATTGACTATATATTGTGTCTTTGTATAAGTTCTATTACAAATAATTTTTTCATCTACTGAATCTAAAGATAAATGCTAAAATTCTCTAAAATGTAAGGACGGTCAATGGAACGTTTCTGCGGGTTATAAAAACCAATTTTCAATAATAACTGGTGACTGAGTTGAAGGACAAAATTATTTATACTAAAATTTTTTGATCTAAAATGGAACTTAAACCACAAAAAATCGAAATTAGCACCCAAAATATCGCTTTTATTAACGGCTAAAACTGGTGTAGCAATTCTGGATAAAAAATATAGAAATAAAGGATATGGAAAACTAGCATTAGACATCTGGTGATCATCAAAAATCAAATCAATTATCGCCTATAAATCATCAATTATTTCCCCCTACTCCCTACTCCCTACTCCCTCTTTTCCACCAGAGGTCTAAGATGAAACCTGCTATAATTTAATTCCTATTTTTAATCAAAAAATCAACCTGTATTGCTGCTTTTAATTCACCTAAATAAGTCAAAAACCCATAAATAAAAACCACACATCCCATCATTTCCATTACTTCTTCTATTGTTGCCAACATGGCATAAAATAAATTTTGCTGACCATCAATTCCATCATAAACACCTCCTACCTTTTCCATACCTAATGCTCCACCAATATATAAACTAATACCTATCAGGAAATATCGGCGCAAAGGCTTTGGTAAATATCGGATAAATTTCCAATATTTCCAGATAAAAATTGCCACTAAAATTGTGCCAGGAATTACCCAGACAGAATGCCAAAAACTTGGAAGATTTAAAGCATCTGCCAAGTCATCAATAATTAAAATTTCATGGATACTAACTATTTCATCAATAGCTAAAACAAAAAAGATAATTGAAAGAATTTTCCACTGTTGTGAGAAGCGGTCAGAATCAGCTTTTTTAGCAAAATATATTCCCCGAATAATAAAGCCACAGGATATTAACATTAAACCTGAATACCAAGTCGGAATATTCATTTCCCGGTCTAGATTCAATAACCTTGTCCAATCAGCACGGTAATCAAAAACATATTTGCCTATCTGAATAGCAATGCTACATATAGTTAAAAATATCACGCCAAAAGTTAAGTATTTAGCAACATTAAAAGGAGAAATTATAATTTTTAAATTCATAAAATCAGATTAAGTTTAGAAGTAAAATTATTTAGTAAATATAGCATATTTTTGGTAAACATTCAGCATTTCCTGACGGAATGCTCCGCAAACAGCCGTCAGCTTATTCTACAGAATGCTATACAAATGTTTGATGCTCTTTCTAACATATTTTTAGGCAAAGTACCGTTAGAAACAAGTATAATAAAAAAGCTGATAGCTAAATGCTTACCGAATAATTAATAATTAATAGTTAATATAGCGTTTTTCAGTCTGGTGAGGTACATCAACGATCCCCCTAAATCCCCCTTTTTAAGGGGGACTTCCATTTCCACCCCTTGAGAAGGGGGGTTAGGGGGGATCGAAAGCGGTGTACCTCACTAACCTGGGAAATACTATAATTAACAATTAAGAGTTGATTGTTAATAGTTAATAATTATTAATTCAACAATTAAGGTAAAAAGCCTCACCTTTTAAGGGGATAAAATACCAAATTTTCCTTTTAGTCAATCCCCTTATTTGAATCAGGGGTAATTGTTAATTGTTAATTGCTGAACAATAATACACTTTAACAATTATGATAAAGTTTTTCAGCATCAAACATAATCTCTTCATTTGGCAATCTAATTTTAGGTTTTTGTCGCGGATAAAGATTTTCTACTGCCGTTGTATCCTGTTCAATAACAGTAGCAGCTGCCTGCAAAAATGACTTTTGAAACAAAAACTTTAATAGTAGATTTTTAAACTTTTCATATAATAAAATAAATGTCTTTTTTACGTTTTCAGTTTCTGGGTAAACAATATGAGTTTGAACAACTTTACCCACTGGTGCTTGAGCCATAAATGTTGTAATTGTAGGAAAAGAATATTCTAGAATATTATTCATAACTTTAGGAATTATTCCCAAAGCTGGATTTTTCAAAATTTCTCCCAGAGTATTTTCAGCTCTTGTTATATGTTGTTATACTTTGGCATAATAACCATCACTTTGATATGACTTAACATCACATGAGCTAATTCGAAACAAATCCTTATGAATAGCATTTTGATGATTATAGTCATAGTTCACAAGCATACTACTTAAAAAATCTGCTTGAATATTTTTTTATTCAGTTACTCCAATAAATTCATACTCAAGAAGCAGTCCATTTCGTTCTAGGTGGGGTGCTGCTACATTCAGAAAAGTCAAGTAGAGTTTAAAATATAGTAAAAATTAAATTTTTCCTAAGTAAATCAATGGATTCATTTGAGCATCTATAATATTTTTTTAAAATTTTGACATTGATTCAGGATAAACAATTATCAAAACAGCTTTTTCTGTTTACGATCCCCGTCAATAACTCTCAAATATTTTATGTTAATAAATCGAATTATTAAATTAATACTAATTGCTATTTTATCTGTAATAACTTGCCTGATTGTTGGTTACTTGACTCCAAAAAGTTGGCAAAAATTAGAATGCGAATTAACTTTATTAAACAAAGGAATACCTATCTATATTTATGATACTGGTATTCATACAGATATTCTTGTTCCAGTCACCACAAAACAATGGGATTGGCAACAATATTTCGACTTAAACCTAATAGTTAATCCATCAGTGACAATAAATTATCTAGGTTTTGGCTTTGGCGATAGAGCTTATTTTCTAGAAACTTATACTGGGACATCATCACCAATTGCCACAACTTTAAAGGCCCTATTCTTACCTACCCCTTCTGCCATGCGGGTATTAGCTTATCAAACAATCCCTCAACAATATCAAATTAAGTGTGTTATAATTACCCAATCTAATTACCATAAGCTAATGGAATTTATCAATGATTCTTTCCAGTTAGATGCTGAAGGTCATAGAATAAATATTACCATAGACTCTAATTATGGAGGGGCTTTTTTTGCAGCCAAAAATAGTTATTCGATTTTAAAGAGCTGTAATGATTGGACTGGAGAAGGTCTACAAGTAGCAGGAGTGAAGACTCCATTATGGTCAGGACTTTCAAGTTCGATTATGTACCATGTTAACAGTGGGTGCGACTGTCAGCAAACAAAGTAGTTTTGAATACAAAATATAGTGTCTATGAATATAATTCCCGCTATTGATATATTAGGTGGACGTTGCGTGCGACTGTATCAAGGAGATTATGAGCGATCGCAAATTTTTAATGATAATCCCGTTGATGTCGCCAAAAGGTGGGTAGACGAAGGAGCAACAAAGCTACATTTAGTAGACTTAGACGGTGCAAAAGCAGGTCAGCCTGTAAATCAAAAGACTATTGAAGCGATTATTAAAGCAGTAGATGTACCAGTACAATTGGGAGGAGGCTTACGCAACTATTCTGCAGTCGCTAGCGTACTTGCTCTAGGTCTGCAACACGCAATTCTCGGTACTGTTGCCATTGAACGACCTCAGTTAGTTTCTAACCTCTGTCAAGAGTTTCCAGGTCAAATAATTGTGGGTATTGATGCTAGAGATGGTAAAGTCGCGACTAAAGGTTGGTTAGAAACATCAGAGGTCTTAGCCACTGACTTAGCTCGGCAAATGGCTAAACTAAAAGTAGCCGGGATTATCTACACTGATATTTGCCGAGATGGTACACTGAAAGGACCAAACATAGAAGCGTTAAGAGAACTGGCTACTGTGGTTAATATCCCTGTAATTGCTTCTGGTGGTATTAGTTCCATTAGCGACCTATTAAAGTTGTTGGCATTAGAACCTACTGGTGTTGAAGGTGCAATTATTGGTCGTGCGTTATACACTGGTGATATTAGTCTCACAGAAGCAAATCAAGCAGTGGGTCAAGGGCGTTGGCAGGATGTACCCCCAGATTTAGGTTATTCAGCATTTGCTTAAAGTAAAGAATTAGGAGAAAAACGCGTCTCAACAAATATGAGGCGCGATTGCTCTAAGATTAACAAATTTATCTATCTCATGATTTACGCATTTTATAGTTGTAATACCAATTTGATAAATATTTGCTACAAATATTATCAATCTTGGGTTTTGGGTGTGGGGTGTTGGATGTGGTGAAATAATAGGAAAAACAAAGAAAAAGGTTGGTTTTAAAAGGGATAAAGTCGAAAAACTTTATTAATTAGTTAATAGTTGAAGTTTGATTAAGTATCACATTCTTTTTTTAAATTGGTATAAAAACTACATTTAGTTTACTGCTGTAGTTATTATTTAGTTTATTATAGTTTTTTTGCCTGCTATAAAGATTTGAATTATATAATGATAGGCTGATTTGTATATTATCAGGTTTTTCAGAAAGCAATCGCTCCTATTATCAACAAAAAAATTGTAATATAATATTGAAGATTACTGAGAGTATGAATTATTTAAAATAGTGAATTCAGAAAACCTAGAATTATTTGAAACTGAATATAAAGCAGGCAAATATGCCTTTGAATGCGGTCAATACCGCAGGTCATTGCAACATTTAGAAACTGCAAGAGAACATATTAATCTTAATTCTCGGTTGGGAGGAGAGATACAAATATGGCTAGTAACAGTATATCAAGCTGCTGGTAAACTTCAAGAAGCAACGACACTTTGTAAACAACTAACTCGTCATCCTAGTTTACAAACCAGGCAACAAGCTAAACGTATATTAGCTATTCTTGAAGCACCTGTACTGAGAACTCGACCAGAATGGCTCACCAAAATTCCTGACTTAGCAGAAATATCTGAAAGTGATGCTAAAGATCGTAGAGGTAGCGGTATAGTTTCCCAGGTTAAGTCACCCCCAGCAAAACTAAAAACTCCTAAGTTGGAAGTTGTTGACCCGACCAAAGTTAACACAAAAGATAATCAATTTGTTTGGGTGGCTTTAGTATTAGTAATTTTGACTTTGAGTGGTTTACTTTGGTTGAGTTGAGTTTTAGTTAGGAATAATATTTTACCTAGAAAAAATATTTTCTTAAACTTAAAATATTAGCTGTTTTTATAGATATAAATCTACCCATTCGACCTCTGGTGGAAAAGAGGGAGTAGGGATTAGGGAGTAGGGAGTAGGAGGAAATAATTGATGATTTATAGGCGAGAATTGATTTGATTTTTGATGATCACCAGATGTCTATTATATAAAATCTGATTGAACAGTCGTCCGCAGCGACGAAGCGGAAGCAATCTCCTAAACTCCTGAGATTTCTTTCCTTACGGAATGCTGCGCAAACCTTCCACTCCGTTCCAGTCGCTGCGGAATTAGGTATAGTAATTATCCGGATTTAATATAAATCCTAAATCCTGGCTTCTGGATTATGATTTTTTACGAATACTAAAATGTTTCGACTTAAATATAGCAATCCGACCATAGGTTATGACAAATCAAAAAGTAAATAAAAAACTGAAACTCTTGCCTGTTCCCTGTTCCCTGTTCCCTAAAAGCCATTAAAATTTTGTACACGACTAAAATAGGATTGCTATAGGATTGCTATACTAAAATATTACAAGTTATAGCGGTTTTCATTAATATAGAATACAACTATCAGAGCTGTAACTTATCTAATTTCAAACATACTTATATTTTGTTTGTAGTCTACCTTTGTGAAAACCGCTATAAGTTTTCTCGATCTTTACTCTATGCAACGCCTAAGTCGAAATCTAACTACTTATACCATTTCACTTTAGATATGTTACATATATTGGCCTGTAAATTTATAGAATGGTAGCTTCATATATGACAGCCATTTAGTTAAATGGTATTAGTTAAATTTTCTCTGATATTTTAACTCTAACTTGTACCTTCATTTCAACTGGTTGCTGTTGAGGCTGTTTCAATAATTTGCCAGTAGTATCGGAAACATCTTCTTTGATTAAACTGCTAAATTTCAACTTTTGCGCTAACACATCCCGTTGATTAATCAAATAAATACTCACTATAGTTAAACCTACTCCCACAGACTGCAGGGAACTCAAAACCTCTCCTAAAAAGAAATTACCAAACAACAGAGCAAAAATTGGAGTTAGAAAAGTTAAAGCACTTAAACTGGTAAGATTACCCGAAGAAGCAAAATAAAAGAATAAACCATAGGCGATAGCACTACCAAAAATAGCAGCATAACCCATAGCTATCCAACCATACTGATCAATATTAACCCACTGCTCAGACTCAAACCCTGCGGAAATAGCAAGTAATGGAACACCACCTAAAATTAAATGCCAACCAGTTGCCATAACTGGATCGTTATATTTGCAAACCCAACGCACTAATACTGTTCCCACTGCCATAGATAGAGATGCTAGCAACATTAGCCATTCTCCACTCTGAAACAATTTTTCAATTCCTAAAGATGATTCTATTGTTTCAGGATTAAATAAATTCCAAATCAATTCATCTGGCAAACCAATTAGACTAATACCAATAACACCAATAACTAGCCCCAACCAACCCCAAAATCTAATTTTCTCTTGAAATAACCATAAACATAAAATTGCCACTGCCAAAGGTTGAGAATCAATCATTACCGATCCTAAACCAGCACCTGTTCTCACTAATCCTTCAGCTAAAAACCCTTGAAATAAAGCACCATCTACCAGGGCAAATAATAAAATCCATAACCAAGCTTTTCTACCTTGTGGTTGTGGTCTTCCCTGAATCATTCCCACTAATAATAATAATATACCTGCAGGCACTAAACGCAATCCTGCCATAAAAAATGGTGTGGTGTTAGGGATGACTCCTTTCATTGCTACCATTGCTGTGCCCCAAAAGAAAAAAGGTGCGATTAGTAGTAGTGGGGCAAAGGGAAATTTTGAATTAGTTAGTTTTAGTTGCATAGTTAAATTTGGGTTTGATTTTCGGCCTGTGGTTAACTAAGTTATTGATATACTTTTACAAATTGTAACATTTTGATGAAAAATTATAAATTATGTAGGATTATTAATTTGCCAAATCATAGAGAAAATATAGTAGAATTTTAAAATATTCATTGATATTCTCTTAATTGACAATTTAACTTGAATATGTTAAGCATATAGGCTGAAAAGTCTATGCTATATGATTTTAGACTTTTGACTTAAATAAAAGCATGATTTGGCCATTTAAGCCTCGGTATCGTAAACAAATTGCTCGAATTGAAATTAATGGTGCCATTGCTGGTGACACCCGAAAACGAGTTTTAGAAGCACTTAAAACCGTAGAAGAAAGAAAATTTCCGGCTCTGTTGCTTAGGATAGATAGTCCAGGGGGTACCGTTGCTGACTCTCAGGAAATCTACAGCGCCCTGAAAAGGTTGCAGGAGAAAGTAAAGATTGTTGCTAGCTTCGGTAATATTTCAGCGTCCGGGGGAGTTTATATTGGCATGGGTGCCCAAAATATTATGTCTAATCCTGGGACGATTACTGGCAGTATCGGAGTAATTTTGCGGGGTAACAATATAGAACCTCTTTTGGAAAGAATAGGAATTTCCTTTAAAGTAGTCAAATCTGGGCCATATAAAGATATATTAGCCTTTGACCGAGAAATGACAGAGCCAGAAAAGCAAATTCTCCAAGATTTAATAGATGTGAGCTATCACCAGTTTGTCCAAACTGTAGCCGAAGCTAGAAATTTAGCTGTAGAAACTGTCAAAACTTTTGCTGATGGTCGTATCTTTACTGGAGAACAAGCATTAGAGTTAGGTGTGGTTGACCGTTTAGGAACAGAAGAAGATGCGAGAAAATGGGCCTGTGAGCTGGTAGACTTAGACCCAGAGAAAACCGAAAGTTGTACTTTAGAAAAACCAAAATCTTTATTAAATCGAGTTTTGAGCAATAATCAGGTATCATCAAAATTATCGGCTGCTCAAAGCTGGGTAGAATTTGAAGTCTCTACCAGTGGCTTACCTCTGTGGCTATATCGACCTTAATAAAGCAATCAGCGGTCAGCAATCAGCATAATTTTTTTGTGGACATTGATCAGAAGATTTCAAGCACTCCTCAACTAAAAGCTGATAGCTAGTCAAACTTAAGCAAAAAACTATTGATTGGGAGGATTTTGGCGTGGCGTGGCGAGTTCAAGCAATTCGTGGGGCAACTACTGTCTTAGAAAACTCAAAAGAAGCTATTCAGGAGGCAGTAACAGAACTACTCGATGAACTAGAAACCCATAATCAGATCGATCCAGACGAAATTATCAGTGTAACTTTTTCTGTGACTCGCGACTTAGATGCTATTTTTCCAGCAGCGATCGCCCGCCAACGTCCCCAGTGGAATAATGTACCTTTATTAGATGTGCAACAAATGCACGTTGAGGGTAGTTTAGAACGTTGTATCAGATTTTTGATTCATGTGAATATACCGGAAACTCACGACAAAAAAATTGTGCATACCTATCTGCGAGGGGCAAAAAATCTGAGACCTGACTTGATAGCTAGATAGCAAAAAGTAGCTCTCTTCTGTCACTTTTAGAGAGAGCGATCGCTACATTTAATTATAGCTATCAAGTTTTGGAAATTTATAGCAGGTATAATAAATATTTGCTACGTGGAATGGGCATCCGGCCCACCCCACTTATCTTAATCCTGCCCTTCAGCTCTAAAGATGATTTATACTAAGTCCTATTGGTATTACTTAGGTGAAAACAGTAAAATCAGAGTAACAGATAACACCGCTACAGTGAAGATTGACAAAAATACCAGGGATTTGCGATAGAAATTAGCACTGTCATCAAGTTGACCAAACTTCCGCAGTTGCCCTGATCGATATAACTGTTCCAGGTAATTACTGTCGTAACGGGCCATCCGAGCAAATGGCAACTCTCCTTGAGTGCGCTGGGGCAAAATCCGGCGACGCTGGTAGGGAACATAATTATAGCCAAATTGTTTGTCATATTCTTCGCTGTCTAACAGAGCATCAACAAAACCTTGGATTCCTTTTGTTGCTAATACAATAGACCAAGCAAGTTTCTCTCGTTCGTTATAGACTGGGCGTCCTAAAACTCTTTGAATACAAAGCTCGACACAACGATAGTTACTGTTAGTATCATAAATCAGTCGCCGGAATGAGTCTGAAAGCAACAAACCTCGAATGAAATCCTTAATCGAGATCTGACCATTACGAAGTTGAGATTCCAGATAAACCTGTCGATGAGCTGTAATAATTTGCTGCTCGTTGAAAATTTGCCGATATGCTGCCCAGATGATGTCATCCATCTCTTTACCAATGGCTAGGTTCTCCAAAGTGTACTGTCTGGGATATTCATCTCCTGGAACCTCAAATCCTCAGACCCGATGATTTTGACTAGAGAGTGGATAGTAAAGTAAAGGAATTGTCATTGATAAAATCCTATGATCAATATTTTTTTGATTTTGAGTTTTATTTTTGGCTTTGTTGCATGAAAGTATATAGTTACCGCACTTGCTTGTGCATATCTACTTCATAATGCGTGGAAACTGCTGTAACTATTGGACAATAGATGAAGAGAACATCAATATAAGACCTAAAAAGGCTAAAAGCTTTACAGGTAAACATTTTGAGATTTAATCAGCCCACCCTAACTATTGGACAATAGATGAACAGAACATCAATAATACCCAAAGAGAGCGATATAGCAGCCGCACTTGCTCCGCGTTTGATATGCTAACCAAAGCGGAATGGACGTTAGCTACTTTTATGCAACAAAGCCGTTATACCGCAACAAGGGGGTGATTTGGCGATTTGCGAAGCAATCCCTTCGGGAATCGCTACCTTCTGGCAACAAAGCCTTTATTTTTAATAATTTTATTTCAACATAAATTATAATTATTATCAATAATTAGGATATTAATTTTTATTAATAATTATAATTAAGGTTAATTTATTATATAACAATAAATTATAAAAAGTAGTGGTTAGGCAATTGGTAGTCAGCTTTTTTGTTGAGATAATGCACAAAAAACACTAAATTAATTGCTACTTGCTCACAAATTTGCTCCTTTTAACCGCACCATTAAAAGTAAGCAAAAGATAGCACATACAGTATAGGATAGTCGAACTACTACCAATGGGATCGATGAGCATTTGAAATTAAATTATCAAAGCATTGCTGCTCGTAACCACTACCGAAATTTAGGCAAGTTTCTCAGATATATACACTTCAACTACCTATACTTTGAATTTTCGGAGGTTTAGATTTAATCTTAGTTGGTGACTTCCACAGGCGATCGCCCTGTATCAAAGTATGTAAATTCCAATCATTGGAAGTTTTTGGATAATCACTCCGATAATGTCCGCCTCTACTTTCAGTGCGTGATCTAGCACTTTTGAGAATTAAATAACCCAAATCTAAAAGATTGAGTGTTTCTGCTGTTATCCGCAACTGCTGTTCTGCCTCAGTAGAATTTAATTCTATCATTTCATTAGGTAAGAGATTAGCTAAAAATTTAACTATATCTAAATTTGCTAAACTATCTCGCAAACTATTAACCTGATTTAATGCCAGATTTAACAACTCCCCTTGACGAGAAATTCCTGCACTTTCCCACATTAAATTTGGCAACATTTGTCGGACCGCCTCTATCTGTTCCATCTCATTACTCCAATTTGAGTTAAACTGTGAAATTTGAGAATCTGGTGCAACCAAATTTGGCTCAATTTCAATGCGAGATAGTTGAGCAGCAAATACTAAACATTCCAACAAAGAATTACTAGCCAAACGGTTGGCTCCATGAACCCCTGTACTAGCAGTTTCTCCAATAGCATAGAGTCCGCGAATAGAAGTTTGACTCATTAAGTCGCAAGCAACTCCTCCCATCCAATAATGAGCAGCAGGAGAAACTGGGATAGGTTCTTGAAAAACATCAATACCCCATTGTTGACAGACATTGATAATATTGGGAAAACGATAGCGAATGCGTTCTGGTTCAATTGGACGCAAATCTAAATAGACGTGAGCATGGGTGGGATCGTCAGAAGTTTTGTGCAAGTGATGAAAAATAGCTCGACTGACAACATCTCTAGGAGCTAATTCTCCAGCAGGATGATAGTCAAAAGCAAAACGGTAGCCTGTTTCATCAACCAGATGCGCTCCCTCCCCTCGCACTGCTTCGCTAATCAAAAAATGAGGAGCGCCGGGTTTAGTCAAAGCAGTAGGATGAAATTGGAAAAATTCTAAGTCTCGTAAAATTGCCCCTGCACGCCACGCAATGGCAGTTCCATCTCCGGTAGTGACTGCTGGGTTAGTAGTTTGAGCAAATATTTGACCTCCTCCACCTGTGGCGAGAACAACTACAGAAGATTTTAACCACTGAATTTTGTTTTGATGGAGAAGACTAATTCCTTGAACGCGGTTTTTTTGAGGACTCAGCCATAAATTCAATGCTACTGCTTGGGAAATTACTTGAATATTTGGACGTTCCAGAACTTTTTCTGCGAGAGTATCAATAATAGCTCGACCTGTAGTATCTGCGGAATGAAGTACGCGGGGGTAAGAGTGAGCAGCTTCTAAAGTCATTGCCAGTTTTTCTCCTTTGCGGTCAAAGGCAACTCCCATTTCTACTAGATGGGCGATCGCTTCAGCAGCATTCTCCACCATAAATTTTACTGCTTCATAGTCACACAAACCCACACCAGCTTTCAGGGTATCTTCTAGGTGTAATAATGGATTATCTGATGGGTCAACAGCAGCAGCAATACCTCCCTGAGCATAGTTACTTGAACCCATGTTAATCACATTTTTAGTAATTAAGGCAATTCTCAGATGGGTAGCTAAACAAAGTGCAGCATAAAGTCCTGCTGCACCCGATCCCACTACTATAACATCAAAGTAGGGAGAAATATTTAGAGATGTTAATTTTTGCATTCTGATCAACTTATATTTTTAAGATAGAACAAATCTGTGGTAAAATGCTTCTGAGCAAGTTTTTATGCTAGGCTGATTTCCCAGAATATTTATATCTAGCAAAATAATTTCCTAACCTCCTGATTATGCTAGAATAGGAGGATAGAAAGGATTATTACTCATTGGTACAGATTAGAGAAATTATAATTGCTTTTTCAATATTCAGCTATTTTTTTCTTACTTTTTTTATATTTTTTTTGTTGTGAATAAAAAATTGTTGACCAGCAATTTAATTTTTGTCAGGAAGATCGAGAATTAAGATGTCATTCATTAATTGATAATTGATAATGGATAATTGATAATTACAAGAAGGTTAAAACCGTTACGGAATTGAATATCGGGAAATTCAAGAGCACTTTTTTTCCCCTATCCAAGGGGAGGCTTCAAGGCGCGAATTATGTAATTATTAATAATTAATAATTGGGTAATATAGAATCCGCATAATTACTATAGCTAAGTCATTGCGACTGGAACGGAGTGGAAGGTTTCGCTGCGCGACATGAATGCGCAGCATTCCGTAAGGAAAGCAATCTCGTGAGACCTCTGAGATTGCTTCCTATCGTCCCAATGACAAGTTTTCAGCCGGATTCGGTAGTCCTGCATAGTAATGGTAAATAGGACAGTACGGGAGCAAGATGCTCCCACTACCTTGTCTCGTAACAAAAATAATTACAATCCACTACCATTACTATGCACCACCACCAAATATTTATAATTTAGTCTCTTACAATAGAAAAATATCTCATATTATCTCTGATTAAATAACTTTAACAAACAATCTTTTCCCAATCTCGTAGGGACGTTGCATGCAACATCCCTACATCACGGTTAATTAATGTTATATCATGTCCGGTTGAACAGTGATAAATAAATAACTGGGGAGGAGTCAGGAGTCAGGAGTCAGGAGTCAGAATAAAAGAAGAAAGAAGAAGAAAGTTTTTTTATCACTAATTATCCGGACATGATGTTACTTGATATCACCAGCAAATACTAAAATTTTTGCCTAAGAAGTTGTTTGAGAAGTAATTGATCGCCCTAAATCCCCCTTTTTAAGGGCAGGGCTGTTTCAAAGTCAAATAAATAATTGATATGAATGAGAATTGGGGGCACGATTACCGGAATTTGCGGAAAATTGAGGAAAAACTGGGGATTTTTAGGGGTGGAGGTAGGGAAAAGCTCCCAAAGAATCTTGGTCAAATCAACGGAATTTCTCAAAAATCCATGAGATCGCCAAAATTATTGAGCGATAAATTTGGGCGAAATCCAATGGTATTGGGTGGAAAATTCTCCTCTGCTCCCTGCTCCCCTGCTCCCCCTCTACCTTAACCAAGAATCAAACAGCCCTACCTTTTCAAGGGGGGTTAGGGGGGATATCAATCAAAATTCATGCTTTTCCAAGATTCTCTAAATTACCGATAACTATCAAGAGGTAAATACAAAATCCTAAGCGCTGATCAACCCCATCTGACGCTCCCATTTTTGTTTAATAGTCTGATAGTCGTTGTAATATTCTTCTGGATTAAATCCTGGCAAAATTTCATACACATCTATTTCTTGCCATAAAGGTTGTAAACTTTCAATAACTGGCATAGATTGAGCTACAATTTTTTCAGGTTTTAACCAATATTGTTTTTCTTCAACTGTTACATTAGGACGTAATTTATTTTCATTACCTGTATCTGTGGTACTAACATTAATAAAACGTCCCCGAATTAATCCTTTCCACTCTTCTGACTTGGCTAAATCTTTGATATATTGGCGTAAAGTATCTTTAGCATAGGTATAAGAACGCCAAAACGGAATTTTATATTTATCACTAATGGAACCAAAGCCACAAAGGGCGAGGGTTATTTTCTGCCCGCTCTGATGTTCTTTATTAAGTTTTTCTACCAAGGGATTGACAACATTAACAAAAGTATGGTAATTTGATAAAAATACTTCATTATCTATTTTGTGCCGATCTTGGTTGAGGTGGGGCAAAGATTCTAAATCTTCATACTTGAATTTACCTACGCCATGTACCAGTATGAGATCGGAAATTCCACTAAGGTCTAATTTTTCAATAGCTTCTCTAGTTTTTTTTTCATCTAGGAGATCGACTTTAAATTGGATAACTTCGGTTGCTTCTAAATTGCTCCGGGAAAGAGCCACACATTTTGTATTTTCTTGTTTTAAAAAATGTTTGAGGTAGGAGCTTCCAACAGCACCACCTGCACCTGTGACAATTGCTAATCGAGTATTCATAAATTTTTTATCCTCTATTTTCAAAGTATGTTGCTATTTTGACCTTGATTTTCTCAACATAACTTTTAAAATTATTTATTTCCCTTGTCTTCAGAAAAGCAGGATTTGAGTTTAGGTCTAAAAATTCGTAAGCATTCAGCTATTAGCCCTCAGCTATTCCTGCGGAATGCTGCGCAAACAGCAAATCCTATCTAAACCTTAAAATAGCTTTAAAGTCAGCTTTGATAGATTAAGATTCAATTTACCTCAATAAAGCCAAGCTTTTATCTCAAACTAAAATAAATAGCTAACTGCTGAATGCTGACAAAATTTCATTATTATTAAATAGAAAATCCTGCTTTTATAATGTTAATTAGCCTCTAGATTAATGGTAGAAGCAATGAATGCACCACGCTCGGCCATTGTATATAACCCTACATGGTGAGATACTTTCTGTGGATGGATAGCAGTTTTGGGTAAACCTTGTTCCGCTGCCATTTCTGCTGTCAGATCAAAAGTAGCACAACCTTTATCATATACAGCAACATCTTTTAAAGTAGGTACTAAACCATGATTGCGCACTGACAGAATAGTAACAACGAAGTCCATCACACAGATATCAGTACAAATTCCTACTACAACTAAGCTCTCCAGCTTATTATCATTAATCCAGTTCAACAATACATTACTTTGAGTATCAAGGTCAATGGAACCGATAAATCCATTGATGCAGTCTTTGGGAACCAATGTTGCTAAGGAATTATCGTGTAACCATTTAAGTTCAGGAACAAGTTCTTCTTCTCCAGTACCCTTTTCACAATGAGGAGGATAAGGGGGTTCAGGTTTTCCTGGTTCGTGGGTATCTAGGAAAGCTAAAACTGGCCAACCTTTTTCGACAAAAGTTCGAGCTAGGCGATCGCTTTCTGAGACCATTGTGGCAATTTGTTCGTCGGGTTCTTGGGGTGCTAATGGGCCAAAGCCAACTGTACAAAAACCATTAAGTACATCTACTACAACTAATCCGGTAGGGCGATCGGCTACAACATAAGGTTGTGGATCGATGGGTAAAGCAGCTTGAATAGTTGCTAAGGAAGTATCGGGAGTAGCTAGAGTTGTTGTCATTACAATTTACTGAACGAGAGAACTGTATAAATAATTTTAGCTAAAACTGTATAAATAATTTTAGCTAAATTTTATTGATGATTTATTTTACCCTAAAATATAGCTAGATAAGCTAGATTTAGTTTTTACAGAAGACTTGCTTTCAAACCCAGTCTCAATACTTAAGAAAATATTAAGCTAAAGTAGTTTCATCCACAGCTTTTTCTAATTCTGGAGTTAGTTTGAGGCGATCGCTCCACAACCTCAAATAGTCAAAATCTAATATTTTGCGTCTGGCTTTAATTACACCCAAAATATCGCGCCATTGTTTTTGAGAGTAATTATCTGCAATTTTGTACAATCTTAATTTATGTAAAATAATATTTTCAGGAGAAGTAATATAAATAGATTTATTCCCCGAAAAAAGTTTAACTTGTTTTCGGCGAGACATAGCCGATAACTCAAAATCATTAGACTGTTTAATAGGATAAATATCTGCTTTAATAGCTGATGCTGTATGAATGACATTAAAGCTATTAGTCCGACCTCTCAGAGCATCATCTATAGCAGTATCACTCAGATAAAATTCTGTTGATAACGCTGTTATTAATTGTTCTACTTTATCTGGTTCTAAAATAATTGCAATGTCAGCATCTTCTGTTTGTCTCCGTTCTCCCCAAAACGAACTAGCCAGACCACTACTTAAGTAGTAAGGAATGTTTAAATTATCTAATATTTCACCAAGATTCAGGGCTAAATCAATTTCAGAAGCCATCATAAAATCTGTGTTAATAAGTTTATTTATTGAGCAATATTGCTCTCCTAGTTTGAATTTTATATACTCTAATTTCAGTTGTTTATTTGTTAGATTATCATGTTGTTGTTTAAATAAATTCCACCAAATTTCTTGAGATTGAATGGATGCCCTGTGATATTGCATTATTCTGGTTTCTATTGGTATTTTACCTATGAGGTCGAACCATATTTTTTCAGCTTCTATGGTTGTATCTGTTGCTTGAGTTTTATACATTATTACTAATCTACTGGCTAATTTTATTCTAGGAATATAGCCTAATTTTTGATTATTTTAATTGCGTTTAGGAGTGCGATATAAATAATGATCATGATGTATTGACCAATCTTCGGGTGCTTCAAAAGTATCTGCTAAACTCTCCAAAATATCCCAAGCATTTTCTTTTGGAGGAGCGGGTAATTGTTCCTCAGAAATAATCTGGATTCGATAACGTTTATTTGGTTTTAAATTCAAAGCTGAATCTGGATGCAATCCTCTCCCATCAAAGGTTACTGTTACAGTTTTATTCATGTATACTCCTGTTTGATTAACATAAAGCAAAATCGGTATACTTTCTCAGATATGGTGCATGATAGGCTAAAACAATATCTTGTGGAGATACACCACGTTCAACTAATACATTGGCAATGCCAATTTCTGTACCATCATTTTGAATCCAAATCTTGTCATTTTTCAAGTCAATATGAATAGTTGAACCATAAATACGGCGATGTTTATTCCATCCTGTATGAACAAGTTGATAACGGTCTCTTTCTGTATCAAAAATTAATTCCACTTCTACTTCACCATAAGCAGGTTTGTGGCTGCTATATTCGGTGAGAATTTCTTTGACAAGATGCCGATATTCGTCTAGTTTTGCCATTGGATAATTTCCTCATTAACTGGATCGAATACAATCAATTTTAATTGATATTCTTGGGTAATAAGTTGGACAAAACGACGGGCAAAGAAAGTATCATAAATTTCAACAGGAATAGCCAGGTATAGTATTCGCCCTGGCTCTTCTGCGTGAAGAGCAAAGCGATAATTCAGGAATTGTCCTAAAACTGTATGAAATTCAGAAACAGCCGAAGGCTTGAGAAATGTTTTAATTTCAACCGCTATTCTTTCTCCATCCTTTTCTGCTGCTAAAAGTCTTTCTGCTCCCAAGTCAATGTAAATTTCAACTTCAGCAAAATTAATGTAGAGAGGGTCATGGGTGATGCGCCAGCCCTCTTTCTCTAAAGCAGATTTTACTTGATTATGAAAGGTATCCTTTGCTGACACGATTTGCCTCTACCTTGATTTTTTTACCTGATGTACCTACCTTGACTAGATACCTGAACATTTTAGTGGAGGTAGGCAAAAGGGAACAGGAGCTTGAATGGTTGCTAAGGAAGTATCGGGAGTAGCTAGAGTTGTTGTCATAATTTATCTTAACCCTTGTTTGTTCAAGATATTTTCTGCTCAAATTGTATCAGTTTTTGATAAAGCAGAAATAATTTTTTGTTAGTAGTCAATTATTAAATCATAGCGTCCTTGGTCATAAACTTGATGTAAAATACTTTGTAAATCTAGAGTAATTTCTGAATCTTCTGGAAGTAGAGGCAAAGTAAAAACAGGAATCACATCTTGAATGTTAAAAGTATAGAGATATGCTTGAGGACGTTGATTATTAGGACTGACTAAAATACAATAATCATGCTCTATATTTTGATTTAAGGTAATCATTGAATTACCTTGACGTAGCAAATCTATTTCTACAAAATTTGTACAGCTACTTAAAATATGCTGACGTTTTTTTTCGTATTTTATTCGACCTTCTCCTGCATTTTTATTGATAGGGGAAAGAATTTCAATTGCCGTAATAACTTCTCCCGTGCCAACTCTCCTAACTTCTAGATATCCTTGTTTAATTATTTCTGTCAGAGCAAGTTCTATGGTTAAAGGTTGAGTAGAAGGGAATGCAACAGCTACATTAGACTCAGGAGATTTGATGGAAGTTTCAGAATTTTTAGCAATGATATTATCAGGAATACCAATAAGTGTAGATTTTTCTCCACTGGTTTCATAGATTTGCACTTCCACCGCAACTACATATTTAGGGGCTAACTGTTGATTTAATAAGCGAGCAATTTCCGTAATTAGCCAATGATGTATACTTGACCAATAGGCTGAATCTTCTAAATAGGGATTCATTCCAGGGAAGGGTGAGAGCATTTTCAATAATTAATAATTAATAATTAATAATTAATTATTATAGCAATCCTATTAACTGTTGTCTTTTCATCACAAATCTCGTTCACCATTAACAAACACCAAAAGTAATACCTAAGTCCTTCAACCAACGACGATAGGCAATAGAAGCGCGATCGCACTGAGCATGGACTTCTGGGAGCCAGTCGCTATTTGTTTCACTTTGGGATAGCAAAGGCAAACAAACCGGACGTTGGGATTCTATTATTTCAGCATCTTCAGCCCAAAGTCGATCCTGAAATGCTTGGAAATCTGACTCCGAAGCTCCATCGCTATAATTCATGGCAGCCAGTCCCCATATCAAACTTTCGTTTTCCTCAATGGGGGTTACTGTAAATAGAAGACTGTATTTTCCCTGCACTGACTCTTTGACTTGATAGAGAGTCAAAGGACGACATATTTTTTGCGACCACTCGATCTTACCATCAGTACCGGAGCCATCAAAATTTGGTTGCCAGAGGGAAATTTTTCCAATAGTGATACCTTCTACATTTACTTTTACTTCATAGTCTTCGATTTCTGGGTGTTCTGGTGAACCGAGACTTCCTTGATGGGCAAAAGAAAAATGAGACACATCAAATGCATTCTCAATTACACGAAATCCACTAGAATGGCAGTGATACGGACCGAAAACAAACTTACGGTAGCTTAAATCATTCCATTCTGGAAATGAAGGCACATCTTGCGAAGGTTCCCCCAAGCATACCCACACGAAGCCATAGCATTCTTGACATTGGTAAGTTTTTATTCGTGCATTTTTTGGTGGGTGTTGCTCAGGGTTAGCTGGTAAATATTAGTAGCAGGAACTACTACATATTCAGCAAAACCCCCATCCAATTCACTGCCAATATATTGATAGTCGTCTAGAGTTTCATCACGAATCCAACTATCAACTATAACTCTTTTTTGGAGAAGTTTTGAATCTACATTTTCCCCAATTTCTATTACTTTGCCAACAATATCAGCACCTTGTATTCGCGGAAACTCTGTACCATTTTGTGTCCAACAAGATGTATTATTGGGGTTGTTTTCTTTTGTATCTTGGAGAATAGCTTGAAAATTATCCTCCGCAGCATACCAACCAGTCCGAGTATTAATATCTGTATTATTTACCGAACAAGCTCCCACTTTAATCAATACTTCTCCCGGTTTTGGAGTTGGTTTAGGAACTTGAGTATAGACCAGTTTTTCTGGTCCTCCAAAACCCGTGAGAATAACCGCATTCATTAAATCAGTCATTTCAGTTATCAGTTATCAGTTATCAGCATTACCTCTATGAATAATTAATAATTAATAATTAATAATTAAACTAGACAGTACAAAGTTCTTAGAATAACTATTGCTAACTAAGGCTTTCAGCTATCTCAAACTTAGAAACTATCTATTGATAATGTAGTTGCTGTCAGCCTGCTACAGTAATATTTTCAGTCTTGAAAGCAAATCGTTTTTTAGCAGAAATTTGTATTCTCCAGCAATTAAAGAATCCTTGCATTATTAATTGTTCATTATTAATTATTTACTGCTCCCCTGCTCCCCACAAGTTTTTCAGGAGTTCTTTATAAGGGATAGCTTTTAAGGGGAGATTTTTAACCTGAATTATTAATTATTAATTATTAATTATTCTGTAACCTATTTCTTACTTTCATCAATATTTCTCCCAAACGATTTTTCCCACTCCCATCTTTACCACATCCCCAATAATAATCTTGAGGTGCATTTTCCACTATCAATTTATCTCCCGTACTCAGAAGAATTTCGCCAATATCTTTATGAGTTTGAAACTTACAAAGTAAACCTCGCTCCATCACATCCTCCTTAATTTCCTCCCAGTCTTTGCGGAGGGGACGACTACGCTCTCGCCCCATTTTAGCAGCATCTGCCGGAGTTTTAGCCAATCTAATTTCTTCCAGATGCTCAGTCCCCACAAATTTTTGGCCTTGGAAATAATGCTCTGAAGTTGGCCACCAGAGTCCATCAAGTTCAAAACCGTGGGGGGAAAAGTTGGAAAAACAACCATAAGGTTGTTCTGTTTCATCAAAAAAGTAAATAGTCATTAATTGTTCTCCAACAAACGGAAGTGTAAAATTCCCCACTGCATATATCCTTGTTCGTAACGTTCTATCCAAGGTTGAATGCTATTTAAAGTTTTATCGGCAAATTCTGTAGAAGTCAATTTTACTACTTCATCGTAACGCTTTTGTACTTCTTCCCCAAAACGTCGATAATGGATGGGCACATTTTGAGAAAGGTCAATAAAATGTAGTTCCTCAAAACCTAACTCTCTTGCTGTTTGACTGTAAAAGTGGTATGACCCCATGTCACTAATTCCCAAACGTTCAAAAGCAGGTTGTAATGCTCCTGGAGGACAAGTTTCGCTTTGCATGGGGTCAGTAAAAATTAATTCGCCTCCCGGTTTTAATATTCTTTTAATTTCCTGGAAAACTAGACGGCGATCGCCACTATGTAAAATAGCATCTTGAGACCAAACAATATCAAAGGAGTTGTCTGGATAGGGAATATCCTCGAAACTCCCTTGAATTACTTCTACCAAGTGGCTTAAGTTTTGTTCTTGGTTAAGTTGGCTATTGCGTTGATTTTGCAATTCGCTTAAATTGAGACAACATACTGAACAGCCATAAGTTTTAGCTAAATACCGAGCTGCTCCTCCATATCCTGCTCCCAGGTCAATGACTCGCGAATTTTTGTCTATTTTTTCCAGAGTTTGGGCGATGGTTTCTACTGTCCGCAGGGAAGCTTCGTGGATAGGTTCGTCTTGTTGGGTATAGATTCCGTAACAAATATGTTCCCCTCCCCAGATAGTGGAATACATTCTGTCGGTCTCAGTCCCATCATAATATTGTTGGGCAACTTTTACTGCTTCTGTCATTTCAGTTATCAGTTATTACTTATCAGTTATTAGTTATCAGTATTTCTCACCTATTTATGGGAGGAAATACTGAATTTTCTTTTTCTTCTCCTGCTTTTAAAGAGGAGACTTAAGACTTTATATTTTAAGTCATTGGTGTTGGTCAATCAAGGTATGAAAATAAAAATTGAACAATCCCAAATATTTGTTTTTCAATAGTGAGCGCAATTACCAAAACATACAAATCATACCCTAATTTACCAACGCCTAGTCATTTATTGTTTCTCTGCTTTTGCCGAATTAAATGAAAGTTCTAACATTTTTTGAATTGGTTTCAACGCTGCCACTCTTGTCTCTTCAGGAATGGTAATTTCTGGTGTCTTGTTTTTCATCGCTAGATAAAGTTTTTCTAAAGTATTCAACCTCATGTGAGGACATTCATTACAAGCACAATTATTCATTGCTGGTGCAGGAATAAAGTTTTTGTTGCTAGCTTTCTTTTCCATTTGATGAATAATTCCCGGTTCGGTTGCCACAATAAATGTTTGATTTTGGCTTTCCTGACAATATTTTAATAAAGCAGTGGTGGAACCGACATAATTTGCATGACGCAACACACTCGGTTCGCATTCTGGATGAGCAATCATCTCAGCTTCGGGATGTTCTATTTTTAATTGCACGATCTTTTTCTCAGAGAATGTCTCGTGAACAATACAACTGCCTTCCCACAGAATTAAATCTCGTCCAGTTTGCTCCATGACATAACGACCCAGGTTTCGGTCTGGAGCAAAAATTATCGGTTGGTCTGCTGGTATTTGTTTAACTATTTTGACTGAGTTGGAACTGGTGCAGATAATATCGCTCATTGCCTTGATAGCAGCAGTGCAATTAATATAAGAAATTACTATTGCATCGGGATGAGCAGCTTTAAATTTGCCAAATTCTTCTGGTGGACAACTATCGGCGAGAGAGCAACCTGCATCTAAATCTGGTAGCAGTACCAGTTTATTTGGGTTAAGAATTTTTGCAGTTTCTGCCATAAAATGAACTCCTGCAAAAACTATTACATCTGCATCAGTTTCAGCAGCTTGTTGGGAAAGACCTAGAGAATCGCCAATATAGTCGGCAATGTCTTGAATATCCGGTTCTTGATAATAGTGAGCCAGAATGACAGCATTTAGTTCTTGCTTGAGGTCGGCGATCGCTTCAAACAAGTTGTTAGGTATCTGATTAAGAGTTTGGTTGGTTTTGAGTTGAGTTGCAAACATTATTAATTTTTTCTGTAATTTATCTATTAACGGGCGGTCAGTTTTGACCGCTACGGTTAATTTAATTATAGTAAAATTCACAAAAATTATGTAGGCAACTGTTTGGTCTCTATAGACCCCAAATGGGTTCTATTTTTAAATAGACGGTGTGATGGCGAGATGGGTTCAGCAATTAACAATTAATAATTACCGAATTATTAATTAATAATTAAATAATTCAGGTTTAAAGCCTCCCCTGTTAAGGTGAAAAAATAAATAATATTTCCTAATCTTCAATCAAGGACGGTTTTAACCAGAGGTAATTATCAATTATCCATTATCAATATAATTAACGCCTTAGTTTACCGTACATAAGAAGCACTATTAATATCAATAGTTGCTCCTGTAGTATGAGGTGCTAAACCGGATGCTAAAAAAGCTACAACATTCGCAACATCTTCTGGAGTTGCTAACTTACCCAAAGAAATATCGCGGGTAGCAAACTCTTCGCCTACTTCTTGAAGATAACTTTCTACTCTTTCGGTGCGCACAAAACCGGGTGCAACAGCATAAGCTAACATTTTATCCTTAGCAAAACCCCTGGCAATAGTAAGAGTTAGAGAAATCACTCCACCTTTAGCAGCAGCGTAATGAATATATTCGGGGTCATCTCCGGGAAAAGCTGTTCTACTGGCCATATTAATAATGGTTCCACCATTATGAGTTTGAAAATAACGAATTGCTTCCCGACTATAGATCGGCAACTGCCATTAAATTTACCTGAAAAGTTTGTTGCCAAGCATTAGCCCAAGTGTCTGTTTCATCAGTAACCCTAGCAGCTACAAAAATACCAGCATTATTCACAATAATATCAATATTTCCTTTCCCAGCGATCGCCTAAGAGTCACAATTTAACAGCAGCATTTTTCTCAGCTAAGTTTGCTTGTAATAAATAACATTTATCCTGACCAATTTTTTCAGCAATAGCTGTTGCTGCTTGTTGTTTATGACCATAATGCAAAATCACATTTGTTCCTGCATCAGCCAGGGTTTTTACTATTGCAGCACCAATACCACTCGATCCACCCGTAACCAAAATAACTTTTTTGTTTTATACCAATTTTCAGGCGTTGCACGATTAGGAATGATGAAATCAGAAAGTAGATATTTTTAGATAATTCTTTCCTCAATATATGGAGAGTTGAAAATCTATTATCATTCTTTAATGTGCAACCCCAATTTTCAAAAAGAATGTGATGCTTGAGCCAACTTCAACTATTAACTAATTAATCAAGTTTTTCGACTTTATCCCTTTTCTAACCAGCCTTTTTCTTTGTTTTTCCTATGATTTCACCACACCCAAAACCCGACACCCAAAACCCAAGATTAATAATATTTGTAGCAAACATTTATCAATTTGGTATTAGTCAATCATTATTTCTATAATTCTGCTTTTTTTTGGCTTCCATACTAAACTCAAAGAGGAAGCCATGAAAGCAGATAATGAATTCAGATTAACGACAGGACGCTTTAACTATAAGCAAAGGAATTTATTTTCAGAAAAAAAGGAAATAATTGCCATAAAAACAAAAATTGAAAACTACAAAAGTTCCCTCGATAAATATCTGAAAATTATTTATGAGATTGACTTATTTATGTTTTCCTGAGAGTTGTGGTGTTTATGAAACCTAATTCCCAAAAAAACATCATAGAGAAAGCCCCAAAAATTTTTTCCTTGGAGTAATCCCAAAGATTGGGGTGAACCCTTAACATCTAAAAGTGGCTTCATTACTTCATACGCAGGTTTATAGTTGTACCAAGGTATAGAAGGCCATAAATGATGAATCAGGTGATAATTCTGCCCACAAATTAGGATATTGAGGATTGGACTAGGATATACTCTCGCATTGTGCCAGCGATCGCGTTCCACAAAGGGACGATGAGGCAAATAATCAAAAAATAATCCTAGAGCTAAACCTACTACCAAAGCTGGACAAAACCAGAAATTTAAAACGTAGTCCAGAAATCCGTAATATATGGACACACCTACTACTGTAAACACAAACAAACGGCTGAAAAACCATTCCCATAGCTCAAATTTGCGCCATAGTCGTCTTTTAAAAAAGAAAATCTCATGGTAGAAGAAACGAGCTGCAATTAGCCACAAGGGGCCACCAGTAGAAACAAAATGATCTGGGTCATTTTCGGGATCGTTAACATGAGCGTGATGCTGTAGATGTACGCGGGTGAATACAGGGAAAGCGAAACCCAGCAGTAAAGCACTACCGTGGCCTAAAATTGCATTGACTAAGCGATCCTTGTGAGCTGAATTATGAGAAGCATCATGAATCACTGTTCCTGCCATATGTAAGGCTAGTACATTCATCAAAAAGCAGCACAATTCAGGCCAATGCCCATACCAGTAGCCAAGGGTTGATATAATCACAATTGCTACAGCGCTCAAAAACATAAGTAAGTTAGTGTTTAAGCCTCCGGAAGGACTTAGTAACTCTCTTGGGACTGTCATTTGCAGCCCTGCCTCCAACATTGTTATTCGCACTCCTCAATATTAATTAATACTTTTTTTAGTATTTTATGATACAGCTTATCTTCTGTAAAGATATATGAACAATATTAAGTAGATAAGATAATTGGCATTTTTGTCAAGAGAGAAAGTTCAAAAAATTTAGCAAAGACTTCCTTTTTTCATACAGAGCATCATCATCAACTAGATAAAATAGCGATTTTACAAGATAACAATAAGGAGTAATTATACTAGCTATCCTAAAATCTTGGAAGTATGATATAGTATAATTTTTATTCTATTAACTTGATAGTGGATAAATTCAAGGTAGCGTTTCAGAATCTGCCCAGAGATTAGTCAAATATAGTGTTTCTCAAGCTCTTGAGACAGTTATCTTTAATTGTCTTTGATTCCCTGTTGACTGTTGCTTGTTGCCTCAAACAAACGAATGAGCGTACCTCACGCTTTTTGGGAATTACTATATCTTTAATAATTAAAAAAATCTAAAATAAAAAAAAATTATCAAGATTCATGGCGTAATTACTATCGGAAAATAATTAAATGATTAAAAATCAAAAGATTACTTTTAATCTACCAATAATCTACGTTAATCTACTATAAGGGAAAATTTATGCAACTGCAAACCTCCTTACGTCGAACTAAAATAGTCGCAACTATTGGTCCAGCAACGACAAAACCTGATGTACTTCGGGAACTAATCAAAGCTGGGGCTACAACCTTACGACTAAACTTTTCCCATGGAACCCACGAAGATCACCAGCGAAGTATTCGGCTAATTCGACAAACGTCTTTTGAAATAAATCAGCCTGTCGCTATTCTCCAAGACCTTCAAGGGCCAAAAATTAGATTGGGACGATTTGAAACAGGCTCCATATCTCTCAAACGTGGAGACCCATTTATTTTAACCAGTCATCTGTTAACCGGAACTCAAGAAATTTCCTCAGTAACTTATGAGCCTCTTGCAGATGAAGTGCCAGAAGGAGCAAAAATTCTCCTTGATGATGGCAAGGTAGAAATGGTAGTCGAAAAAGTAGATAAACTAGAAAGAAGACTGCATTGTGTTGTTGTCGTGGGTGGTACTCTTTCTAATAATAAAGGTGTAAACTTTCCAGGAGTTTATCTTTCAATTAAAGCACTGACTGACAAAGATCGCAAAGACTTAATGTTTGGTCTCGATCAAGGAGTAGACTGGATAGCGTTAAGCTTTGTGCGTAACCCCCAAGATATGTTAGAAATTAAGCAACTTATTGCTAATGCTGGTAAAAAAGTGCCAGTAGTAGCAAAAATTGAAAAGCATGAAGCGATCGAACAAATGGAGGAAATTCTCGCTTTGTGTAATGGTGTGATGGTAGCTCGTGGGGACTTGGGGGTAGAATTACCAGCCGAGGAAGTACCTCTGTTGCAAAAACGATTGATTTCAACATCTAACCGCATGGGAATTCCTGTTATTACTGCCACGCAAATGTTAGATAGTATGGTGAATAACCCACGCGCCACCCGTGCAGAAATTTCTGATGTAGCAAACGCCATTATTGATGGTACTGATGCAGTGATGCTATCTAATGAAACTGCTGTGGGAAATTATCCTGTAGAAGCTGTCGCCACAATGGCAACGATCGCACAACGGATCGAAAGGGAAGTGATAACCTGCAATGTTTCTAGTATGAACGATACTACAGGTAACTCTATCCCCAATGCTATTAGTCAAGCAGTAGCTCAAATTGCAGAAAAGTTGGATGCAGCAGCTATTATGAGTTTGACTAAAACGGGAGCAACAGCCCGAAATGTTTCTAAGTTTCGACCAAAAACTCCAATTTTGGCAGTGACTCCTCATGTTGATGTAGCAAGACAATTACAGTTGGTTTGGGGAGTAAAACCATTACTTGTGTTAGATTTGCCTTCTGCTGGTCAGACTTTTCAATCAGCCATAAATGTTGCTCAGGAGAAAGAGTTATTATTTGATGGAGATTTAGTTGTAATGACTGCAGGTACGCTCCAAGGTGTTGCTGGATCAACTGATCTAGTTAAGGTTGAAGTAGTAACTGCAATTTTAGGTCAAGGTACTGGTATTGGTCAAGGTGCTGCTAGTGGTAGGGCTCGTGTTGCTCGTAGTGCAAGAGAAGTCAGAGATTTTAACCCAGGAGAAATCTTAGTTGTTAATCACACAAATGCTGAATTTGTAGATGCAATGCGAAAAGCTGCTGGAGTAGTTACAGAAGAGGATAGTGTTACCAGTCATGCTGCAATTATTGGTTTACGCTTGGGGTTGCCAGTTATTGTGGGAGTGAAGAATGCTATGAGTGTGGTTCGGGATGGAACGATTTTGACTTTGGATGCTCAAAGGGGTATGGTTTACTCAGGAGCTAGTCGAAAATAGTTTCAGTCTTATAGCAGTTTCGGAGTTAGTGAGGTACAAAGTTTTATCACTTTAGCAAATAGGGAAGAAATATTAGTATTCACCCGTACCTCACCATCCTCAACAGTTCTGTAAGTTGCTCATTCAGAAATTATGACCAGCAACTCTGAGAAACCTAAAAAATAACGGGAGGAAAGTTCCCGGAAGATTTATCCCCTGGTTGAATGACGACACGCGGGTTTTAACCCGGTGTTACTTTCCGGTTTGGTTTTCAATGTACTTTCTAATAGTTTCTGTTAGAGGTGTACATGGTCTGGCATTATTTCTAAAGCTATTAACCTCCAATTATGCTCAGTACATAATTCAAAAATAAAAAGCATTTTTAATACTACCTACCATTTGAATGTCATATTCCATAGAGGTAGAAAAACCAACCTAGAAAAAACTTGAAAATTAGCAACAAAATCAGGTTTCCCACATATACAAGCTCGAAATAAATTTGCTCATCAATTACTACGTTTAAAAAGTAAAATTCAGTATTTGCAGCGTCTGAAACGAAAATTAAAGAAGTTAAAAAAGACAGAACGTTTACAGGTTTGTTTTGGTTCAAAGAAATTATTTAACGCTCAACATAATTTAGCAGAAAACGGATATCAAACCAGACAGGAATGGGTTGTTGATTGGAGTAAGAAACGGCAGGTTTTTATGTGTGGGAAAATCTCAGCCTGGTGGTGGAACTATGATGAAAGTTTTCTTGTTATACCAATTAAAAAAAAAGAATGTTATGCTTGCTCAAACTTGAACTATTAACTAATTAATAAAGTTTTTCCACTTTATCCCTTTGATCACCAGCCTTTTTCTTTGTTTTTCCTCTGATTTCACCACACCCTACACCCCACACCCAAAACCCAAGATTGATAATATTTGTAGCAAACATTTATCAATTTGGTATTACAAGAGGATGGATTATATCAACTACAAGTTAAACTACCTAGACCATTACAGGATAAATATGGTCAGAAAATACAGTTAAAATTTTCTGTTGATGACCAGAAAACCAGGTCTCAAGCCTCCCCTTTTAAGGGGATGAAAAAAATATTTAATATCATGTTCGGTTGAATACTTATAAATAATTACCAAGGAGTCAGTCCTCAGTCCTCATAATTGTTGGAGAAAGAAGTCAGGAGAAAAGTAGAAGTTTCAATAATTGATAATTGATAATTACCTCTCCCTAAAACGGATTGGATTGAATAAAAGGAAAATAAATTCATTGTTTCTCTTGATCTAGTTGGCTTTAAACCTTAATTATTCGGCAATATCTTTTCTCTACTGTCAGAGCTGAAATTTTATAACTGATTATCCGAACATGATATAACAGCAATTTTATCAGGAATGCTCCGCAAATATGACTTCTATTATTTATGATAAATTTTTGTAGATTTGTGCAGTATTTCTGGAGCAAAAAATAAGTCATCACCCACCCATTTAAATACCATTTCTCAAAAACTTTGCTATGTTTGATAGGGTAGGGGGAGAGGGAAGAGTGAGAGGTGTGGGAGGTGTGGGAAGCAAATAAAAATATAAAGAACATATAGTAATTGTCAAAAACATTGTTGAATTTTACTAATTACTTAATTGTTGAAGTATCTCTCAGGTATAGCATTCTTGTTGGGAGTTGGTATAAGGGGATAAAAAAAAATAAACCCCCGCCTGTGCGGGGACAAGTTTAAGTATTTCAAGCCTTTTGCTTCAGCAGAACAACTGTTAACTGTTAACTGATAACTGAAATCACTAAGGTTTAGGACAAGTTCCCAGTCCCCAATTAACATACAAACCGCGGGGATCTGTGTCTCTTAACCAAGTAACTAAGCGTTTATAATCAGCTATATTGTAAGTAGCTATACAACCAACTGTACCAGGAGAACCATAATTTCGATTCCAATCAATGTGAATTTCTATAGCGCTTCTTTCAGTTGTACCTGGTTCTAAATAATCTAACGGAACTGTTACCGGACCAATACCACTTTGAAAAATTGCACCATAATAATTATCTTTACCATCAGCCCAAATAATATCATTAACATACCACTTTCCTTCTGGTAAAGGCTCCCCAGTTAATGCCCGACTTTGAGCTGCGGTACGGAAAAATTGTCTTCCTGGTGCCCCACAACAAACCTCCATTCGATCCTGCAATTTTCCATTTTTAAAATAATCTAAATTAAGTACATAACACCCATACATATCTTTGGTATTTGTTTTAGTTAGTTGAAGATAATTTTTGCCTGTTGTAGGAGGTGGTGTAGGGGGGACTTGAGTAGGTTTTTCTCCCCACAATTTTTGCCATGTTATAGACTCTACTGTACTATTGCCTGTTGTAGTTCCAAAATAATCTTTTTTAAAGTCTATAACTGCTAATTCCGTTTTCTTGCCAAAAATAGGTTCAAGTTCTCCCACATAATACCCTAAATCTTTCAATCTCAGTTGTAAAATTCTCACTTCATCACCTTGACTACCACGCACTAATACGCGGTCGAGTTTAGGAGGTGTATCTCTTTTCGGGATATCCGAAACATCAGAAATTGAAATTCTTTCACCTGCAGGAATTGGTTTATTTGCAGGAGCAATTACAAAATAGCTAGCATTTTTATACTGAGGAAAAACACTTGCGAATAACTCTTTGTCAAACTTTTCTAGAGTTAATATTTCTATGACTGTACCTTGTTGCCAAGCTACAACTACAGTCTTTTTATTTTCATCTCTATATCCCTCCAACCAGGTGACTTTATCTTGTAGGGAAACTTCACCTCCTAGAGGTTTTTTTTCTCCTCCAGAAGTTAGGAATAATCTTTTTTCATCCGCGCGACGAGATACTAATCCTGGTAGTGGTTGTTTGACACCATTAACCACTCCATTTACCCAACGAGAAAATTCATTAGCTGCTCCTTGATAGTCTCGTTGATTGAGTTTTCTTAATAAAGTGCTACCTTGAAATGCACCAGTTCCTACGTTATAAGAAAAAGATACAAGCGCATCAAATTGGTTTTGATTAACAGGAACTTTTATTACTGGAGAAATTGTTGCTGCTACTCGGGAACATTCATATCTCAAGTAAGCTTCTGCATCTCTTTCTGAAATTCTTTCTCCTAGTCGGACTTTTTGTCCATTGGGATAACGAGTTGTACCATACCCAATAGTTGGTATACCCACTGGATCTAGGTAAGCATTCAGATAGAGTCCTTCCCATTTCTTGATTAAATTGAGACAATTTTGTGATATTTCCATAGTCTATTTTCAAGAGTTTCAATTTCTGCTTAATACTTTGGCTAACTAAATATCAAAATCATTAATTAGCTCTAATCTAGAGATACATTCTCAAGCAGATTTATTACGGATATTTTATCAAAAAACGGTTCTTTTGAGACAAGCCATAAATATTCCATAAATATTCCATAAATATTCCATAAATATTATTATATTCTCTCTGGTTGTTATACAAAATTCAATAAAGTCATGCCCTCGCCCCCACCTACGGCAGGGTCTATTTATTGTCACGCTTAGAAAAAAGGGGGAGAGCGTGGGAAGTACAGGATTCAAAAAATATAGGGTTACAAATATTATCTGATTAGCAATATTTTATGAAAATGGTATTAATAATAGTCATCTCTATTTCTTATTAAATCGTTATCAAACTAGACATTAGTTTAAATCTTTAATTATGTTTTTGGAATAAAAACTTTAAACATCCTCATTTTCTACACTTAATAATTCCATAAACTCCTCGCTTTTCTACCTCTAAGCTCTCTTGAACAAATCCCGCCTTTAACATAATATTCAACAATTCATCTACAGAAAAAAAACGAAATACAATACTTGGCAAAGGTTTCATAAAAGTCGTAGCAAATAACTTCCCACCTGTAGACAATACTCGGTAAATATTGTTAATTCCTTGTTCGGTATTAGGCCAACAATGCATTGCTGCTCCAGAATAAATAGCCTCTATAGAATTATCAGCAAAAGGTAGCATTTCTACATCTCCCCGAATCAGCATAATTTTGCTCAATGGAATATTTTCTTGTTTCATTTTTTGCTGCAATTCATTTAGCATGAACTCCGAATAGTCTAAAGCTATTACCTGTTTATACTTTCCTGTTTTTATCAGTTGTCTTGCCATAATACCGGAACCGCAGCTAATATCAACTACTACTTCTGAATCATTTCCGAAAAACTGTTTAACTTCCCCAAATTCTACTTCCATTCCGCCAAGATTCCGCAATCCCATTGCCCAAATAGGAGGCAATATTCGTTCATATAAAAGTGGAATTATTTGGCTGCGAAATAACTGAGTTCGTAGAGGTTTAGTTTCTGATTTTTTTTGAGATTGTGTTTGTATAGATTCAGGAGTTAAGTCTATAAAATTTTCAGGTATTTTTGTGATTTTATTTCTAAAGTTATTTAGACAAATAGTACAGTTTTGTGGTAACTCTACTAAATTCAAATGACAAATAGGACAAACAATAATTGTGTTGGTGATTGACATCATACTAAATTGATAAATTTTGCTACAAATACATTTGTAGGTTTTAGGTGGTAGGTGATAGGTTCCAGGTAGGGAATAAATCCAGGGCTATTTCATTCTAGAATCAAGTGAGGATTTTACTAGCTTTTAGAGATTGGTTGATAGAACCTTCAATCCTTGAAAAGGCATATTTTCGTGGTTTGCACAAAAAGTCATAAATTAGAACGAAATAGCCCTGGGAATAAATCTCGATCGGGTATTTATAGCTGTGTTATCTCTTTAAATTAAATTATCGAATTATCGAATTTATTTATAACATTATTTTTTCACCCCTTGTATTATAGCAATTTCAATCAATCTTCTCCCCGCAGAAGCGGAGGGTTATTAGAGTAAAATATTCTGCCCAAGGGAAATGGAAAATTTGCACTTACCATCTAAAACCTTGAATAATTAATCTAGCAATTTGCGTGAAAATGGTATTCTACCTACCACCTAAAACCTAAAACCTAACACCTTTAAATCAACCAATATAGCAATATTTTCTAAAAATGGTATTACTTCAAATATTCATCAAAAAAATCCATTGCCATATCTATCAAAACCGGATCAAAATCTTCACCTCTACCATGATAATGCCCCCAATTAGGCTTTTTAACAAACTCAACTTCTACCCCTTTTTCTGATAAAGCATCTGCCAATAAAACACTTTGACTTATCGGCACAATATTATCTTTTTCTCCGTGCATAATTAAAAAAGGTGGGTCTTGAGCATCAACATAATTAATAGGATTTGCTAGAGCTGCTAATTCTAAATTTTTCGATACAACTCCACCTAATAATTTATGAGTTGCCACTGTATAAACATACCATTCTTTATCTTTATACTTTTCCTCTACCGCAGCATTAATAGGTTCCTCAAAAGCAGGAGGAACTTGAGTAAAATCTGTAGGTGGATACCATGCACAAACAGCTTTTACCGCACTAGATATTCCCTGATTATTATTTTTTGGTTCCAACTTCTCTACCCCTGCTGATGTACCTAATAAAGCACTTAAATGCCCACCAGCAGAAGGTCCCCAAGCACCAAAATTATTGGGGTCTAAATTATACTTATCTGCATTTTTTCTAAGCCAACGAACAGCATTTTTAACATCTTGAATTTGAGCTGGAAATATTGCTTCACTACTAAACCGATAACTAATACAAGCCATCGCATAATTTCTTTGCACGACAATTTTGCCTGGGCAATATTCTTTTTCTCCCCTTAGCCAACTTCCACCATGAATATATATTAAAAGAGGTAAAGGTTTATCTGGTTTTTTCTGTGGCAAGTATAAATCTAAAAGCAGTGATTTTTCTTGATTTTGAAAAGTATAATTCCCATAAACAAGATTTTGTAAAACTTTAACTTCTGTCGGCTTTTGCTGACAACTCGTAATTAAAAATGTCAGAATTAATAACACAAATTTAGAAATAATCTTGTTGGCATAGCTAGAAAAAGTCATACTTAAAAACCTAATTTGGAATAGTGATATAGCAATTCCCATATTAAACATCTCCAATAATAAAAAATAAAATCAATTATCGCAAATAAAATATTAGTTATTCCTGCCTGCTCTTTACTCCCTGCTCTCTATTTTCCGGAGAGGTCTATTCGTAAACTACACTCATTCGTTTGTTTAAGAAAACGGGGAATGGGAACAGGAAATAAAAAGATAAAAGATAACTGTACCTCACAAGCTTGAGAAATTATATAACTAGAATACACCCAAAACTAACTTTATTACTTCACTTACAACTAAAAAATATTAAAGTTGTTAATATATAGCAATTCGCCCATAGGTTATGACAAATTAAAAAGTAAATAAAAAAGTTGAAACTCCCACCTGTTCCCTTTTTCCTCTTCCCTCTTCCAGAAAAAGCAGTAAGATTTTTGCCACGAATAAAATAGGATTGCTATATTCTGATAATATAGCAATTCCCATGCTGGTGAGGTACAAAATTCCTTGGTTTTAGGGAACAGGGAACAGGGAATAGGAAACAGGGAATAGGGAATAGGGAATAGGGAATAGGGAATAGGAAACAGGGAATAGGGAATAGGGAATAGGGAATAGGAACAAATAAAAATAGGTGTACCTCATTAGGCTGAGAAACGCTATAATAACCATCAATAACTTATTCAAAGTCAAAAATTCAATATTAATTCTGACCAAAAAATTAGGTCTCAAGCCTCCCCTTGAATAGGGTATAAAGAAAGAAACTTCCGTATGAAAACTGCTGTAGAATTAAAGAAGGTTGTAAGTGATAGATTATGTAAAGATTCAGGAGTTATATCAAGTAATATTAATTAACCACAATGTAGTTGCATGCAACGTCCCTACGAGTCCCTACGAGCTTGGGGAAAGATTGTTTATTACAGTTATTTAATGAGACATGATATTAGTAGAAGAAAGTTTTTTTCCGCACAAAATTATCAGCTTCCACAAAGCTACCTTTTTCCCACAAAAAAATTTCCTTCCTACTTACTTAGCTAATTAATTTCAACACCTAAAACCTACCACCTACCACCTAACACCTACTACATACCAGCAACTTCCTTTATCGGAACAAGCAACTCCAAAGGCAACTTCAGCATATTTAAAGTAGTTTCCTCTTTTCCCTGATTATTGGGCCCGTGATAGTCACTGCCGCCAGTCATCAACAACCCATACCTTTCGCACAACTCTTTTAAATTTCTGACTTGAGTCGGAGAGTGACAGGGATGAAAAACTTCCACCCCCATCAAACCAACTTCTACCATTTCCGGTAATACTTCCTCCACCTTTCCCCCACGGAAGAGATAGGGATGCGCCCAAACAGCAACCGCACCACAACTACGCAATAAATTAATACCTTCAACTATAGAAAACTTTTCATAATGAACATAAGCAGGTTTATCATCCCCCAACCAACGATCAAAAGCTTCTTGAGGCGATCGCACATAACCCGCTTTTACCAAAGCCATGGCAATATGTGGTCTTCCCGGTGCTACTCCCCCATCCATTTTAGGTAACTTTATAGCATAGCCCAACTTAGCTAATTTTTCTACCATCAACTTAGCTCGCCGATGTCTACCAGCAATGCGATCGCTCAACGGCTCCACTAACTTATTAGCATCTGGATAAAACCCCAGAATATGAAGCGAACAATTATTATGAACCGTACTTAATTCTATACCAGGTACTATTTCTATGTTGTATTCCCTCGCTACATTAATTGCTTCATCCCAACCAGATAATGTATCATGGTCAGTTATCGCTAATGCCTTTACTCCGCAACTTGCTGCTTTGTTAACCAATTCAGTAGGAGTGAGGGAGCCATCGGAATAGGTAGTATGACAGTGAAGTTCTAACATTAGCTTTTTTTACAATTAATAAATTCAAAAGACACCCATTTTGAAACTTTATGGATGTCTACACCAGTAATTATTCAATATTATTATTATGCAACGAATTTGAAAAAACAAGTAGTTACTATTTACTGATTTATATAATATCGAGAACCTACTAAAATTTTATAGCAGCTCCCTTCTCCTAATTTTTGTCATCTCTATCTAAGACACTCTACCCTCAACTTCCGGATCATTTCCACTAAGACTTCTGTTTTCGTTTTTTGGGTTTTACAACAGAAGTCCTCTAAATTTTGAAAGTCGGATTCTGTTAATCGGATTGTCAGCACCTTGTTTGATGGGGGTTTAGTTCTGGCCATGGTCTAGTAAACGTACATACAATATACTTCTATTTTACTCACATTATCGTAGCATTGTATATCTCACAATTATTTGGATTCAGAAAAATTTTTGCTCCCTCGCTCAATTCAAATGGCCAATAAATGGCCACCTATTTGACAAATCTTAGCAATACGTATACAATACTTTGTATGTACGTTGTTTACATTCAATTGACCAAAAACTAAAGGAGTAAATCTTAAATTATGATTACTATTGATAAAGGTCTAGCATCTTTTGATACTCTAGTGAAAGTATTTAAGGAATATATGGACAGAGGTATAACGGTACTTTTCCTAGTTCTTGATCAAATGGAGCAAAACTTAGACTAAGGGGCACCTGAACTCAAAAATTCAGAGAAGCCTCCCTAATTTGGACAGGGAGGATTTTTTTGTCTTAAATTATGGGATAGATTAAGCTTAAACAAAGCAGGCCATACATAGAAGACTTAAATCAGGAAACAAACTAGCTTTAGTCAATCAAGCTATGGTTATTATTTAATAATTAGTTTTTAATCATCTGAATTAGTACCAGATAATTCAGTAGATAAAACATCATTAGGATCTAGATACAGGTATAGAAAATTCAGTTAAAATACGTAATTATTACAGGACGTGACACAAATGAGATTCATTGTGAGAAACTATCTAGAATCCGGTCAATCATCTTTAGAAAATCCCTACTAATATTCAGATGCGTTCTGTCAGACCTAAAATCATTATTAGAAAGAGACGTAAATCTTCTCAAGTGCGCCGTATGCTCTTCAAACGTCTAATATTTGTTTCAATAGTTATCTTCTCTTTCATCTCCTTTTTCCAAATTTTCAAAGGAAACTCAAACATTAATCCCCAGAAATTAACCACATTAATTTCCCCGTCAACTTCCCCCAGTAAATATGAATACAATGACGAAAATAAATGGCCTCCGCTAGCAATGAAAGGGGGAGATCCTTATATCCGAGCCCTAATGCGAACTATTTCAGCCAGTGAGTCCAATTATTCCCAACCCTATCATGTTGTTTACACTGGTAAAACAGTATCCGATCTGAGCCATCATCCAGACTGGTGTATCACGATTGTTTCTGGGCCAAATAAAGGAAATTGCAGTACCGCCGCTGGACGATATCAAATGTTAACAAATACTTGGTTTACCATGGCAAAACGTTATCATCCCAAACGTGGTTGGTTTATGTTTTGGGAGTCTTATAGTTTTGAACCTAAATATCAAGATGCTGTGGTGCATGGTTGGTTGAGCGATCGTAAATATTGGAAAGCAGATATTCCAGGGTTATTAAGAAAGGAAAAGTTAGATCGGGTTTTGCGGTTATTATCTGGAACATGGACAAGTTTAGGATATGGTATTGAAACTAACTCCATGAGTCGTCATTTACCAACCGTTTATCAACAGTTTTTAGCAGAGGAATTAAGTCTTTCTGGAAATGATTTTCAGAAAAATCAAGAAAATTTTCTCATCGTAGAATATTTTCCCAAAGACGTTGATAATGGAGTAGTTGAAAAAGCCCTGAGAACGTTAGATTATCAGTTAATTCTTTTACCAACTGTCGTAGTAGATCTACCCACTAATTCAATTTGGTTTGGTTCAGAAGTTAATATAGAAGCAGTTAAATTAGTTGCAGAGACACTAATAAATTCAGGAGTAGAAATTAAAGCGATACGACCCTTTCGTAAAACAGCCGTATTTTCTGATTTATTAATTCAAGTGGGAGCTGACCCAGAGATAAAAAATAGACCGTCTTTAAGTTTAGAAGAAATTCGGAACCAATCAAATTTTACTAGAGGCGATCGCTTTGATCAAGCTGCTAATATTAAATATCAATAAGAGATTGTTTTTCAAGGAAATATAAAAATGAGATAGGGAATAGGGAGGAAGAAATTAAGATAACTATTTCTCACTTAAAAATCTAGGAATATATTTACCTCAAATCTCTAGAATTGAAAAACATAATTCAGCTATAAATATCTGATTAAGATTTATTCCCTATCCAAAAATTCTGGGATAAAGCCTCTCCATTTTATGGCTATCAATAATCTCATTAAATCTTTGCCCTCCGAGTAGGATTTAACTTACAATATTACAACCTTAAAATTAATACCATTCAAGAAAAAAACATGGTGTTAGTACAAGAAATAGATATCCTCAGTAAACCCATGGCAAGTGGTAATCTCATACTCAAAAGTAATGCTGAAGAAGGAAAACTACATTTATTTTATGGTATATTGCTGGAAACGACCAGTAATTATCACAGAGTCAGACCTTGGCAACGAGCAATTAAATTACACTGCTTAGATTGGAACTATGAACCTTCACAAAGATTGTTAGATGACGATAAACCTTGGGAATATTTGCTACTTTATGATGGAATTATGCAAAATAAAATAAGTATTTATCAGGCAAAAGCCGTCATCCGTAGTGTCACCTTAGAAGTATTATTTTCCTTAAGTAATTATGCAGATATAACTAATCAGTGGGAAGCAAATACAGATAGCAAATCAGAATTATCTCTAGGTCTAGCCTTGTCTTACCGGGAGGTAGAACCTATTTTCAGTAAAGTTACTCTGATACAAAATGTATGGAAAAAAAATTATCCAAAAATATTTATCTACAACCAAAGATTTAATTAGGAAGGAATAAGTTGAGCTTGCTATTGCTAATCTTATCCAAATCTGTTAATCAAACTATTTTATGAAGAAACATAAATTTTTGCAAAAATATTAAAAATACCAATCATTAGGAATTAAAATTAAATTAGTTTTCAAAGTGGAAAGATAAGAAATGACAAGTGTGTTGATTGTAGAAGATAGCCCAACAGAAGCAAATATTCTGACTGAATGCTTACAAGAATCAGGCTTTGATGTCTTGAGTGTAACTACAGCAGAAGCAGCTAAAGCTATCCTTAATCAAAAAAACTTTGATGCAATTTTAATGGACGTTGTACTACCTGGTCAAAGCGGTTATGGTTTATGTAGGGAACTCAGAAATCAAGAAAATACTGCAAATATACCGATTATTATTTGTTCTAGTAAATCAGGGAAAATAGATCAAAAATGGGGTATGAAGCAAGGAGCTTCTGCCTATGTTCCGAAACCCATCAACAAAGAAGAAATTGTATCCACATTAAAACGATTAGTTGTTTAAAAAATATAGGCATTTAATTACTAATAATTCTGAAAAAAATCAATGCCAAAACAACCAGCATTAAGTAGTAGTATACAATTTATATCTATAGAAGTTTCTAATAATTTACCGCTAATACTATCTACCCGCGAACTGGATGAGGTCATAACTTTAGACCAGAAAACAATATTACAAATACCAGGTATGCCAACTGTAGTTGTAGGAGTTTTTCAGTCGGATGGGGAAATTATTTGGTTAATCGATATGGGTTTTTTAATGGGTTTTAATCCTTTGCTATCTACTGGATACTATCAGCAAAAACTGCGGGCAGTGAAAGTAAAAGTTGGAGATAGTTATCTGGCTTTATTAGTGCAAAAAGTAGGCAATTTAATAAATATTGAAAGCCAAAATATTACTGTGGCGAAATCTGCAAAAAGAGATGCACTTGTCAAGAGATTTATTAAGGGTACTTGTAGAAACTCGGTCGGAGCAAAAATGATGATTTTAGATATTGAAGCCATCATTAAATATCTAGAGTTATCCTAAAACTCAACAAATCAATGATTAGTAATAACTAATAAAATTATGACACATACAAACTTTAGAAAAAGTCATCAACCAGAAAATTCAGCTACAAATAAAAGCAAGACTTACTACTACCAAAAATTGAATCAAGAACCAGAAGAAACTGAATCCAATAATGAATCAGTATCAATTGTGCCAGTAGAAGTATGGCAGCCAAGGACTAACCAAACATCTCCTGCTTCAGAAAAAGCACTAGGTTTAAAGGCAAAAACCAACGCATTAGCAGAAGATTTAGCAGTATTACGCTCTAATATAGATGTCAGAATTAATCAACTTCAATCATTAATAGAAACAGAAGGAGCTGCAGCAGAAAGAGCCGAATTATTAAACCAAATAACCTCTAATATTCGGGAGTCTCTCAATGTTAAAGATATCTTTAAAAGTGTTGTAGAAGAGGTGAGAGAAGCTTTACAAACAGACAGGGTTATAGTATATGAATTTGATAAAAATTGGCAAGGTACAGTTATTGCTGAATCAGTAGACGTGAAATGGCCAGAGAGCTTGGGTGCTGAAATAACTGACCCTTGTTTTGCCGACCGTTATGTAGAATTTTATCAAAAAGGTCGGGTAAGAGCGATCGCTGATATTTACGAAGCAGGATTAACAGAATGTCACATTGGGCAACTTGAACCCCTTGCTGTTAGAGCAAATTTAGTTGCTCCCATTCTTGCTAACGGAGAACTATTAGGATTATTAATAGCCCATCATTGCGCTGAACCCCGACAATGGATAGAATCAGAAATCGAATTTTTCCAACAACTGGCGATTCAACTAGGTTACGCTGTAGACCAAGCTTTACTATTAGAAAAACAACGGGTAGCTACCCAACAAGCTCAAAAATTAAATCACATTAATGCCGAAATTCGTAAATCTCTCAATCTGAAAGACATATTAGTGACTGCAGTCGAACAAACCCGCAGCGCTCTAAAATCAGACCGAGTAGTAGTCTACGAATTTGATGGCGACTGGAAAGGTACAGTCATTGCTGAATCAGTTGATAGTGGCTGGCCAAAAGCCCAGGGAGCAAAAATCCCTGACCCCTGTTTTGCTGAACGTTATGTACAATCCTATCAACAAGGGCGAGTTAAGGCTGTAGACCATATTGAAGAAGCAGGACTAAATCCCTGTTATATTAATCAGCTTAAATCCTTTGAGGTCAAAGCTAACTTAGTTGCCCCAATTATAGTAGAGAAGAAACTGCAAGGTCTGTTGATTGCTCACCAATGTTCTGGCCCCAGAGCTTGGACAGAATTAGAAATAGACTTAATGCGGAAAGTTGCTATTCAAGTGGGTTACGCTCTAGACCAAGCATACCTATTAGAAAGGCAACAAGCTGCGGTTAAACAAGCTCGATTATTAAACGAAATTTCTAACAGTCTGCGGAGTACCACCAACACTGAAGAAGTTTTTGATACTGTAATTGAAGAAGCTCGTAATGCTCTAGGAGCAGACCGCGCCATCATCTGTCAATTTGATGAGAATATGCTGGGTACAGTGGTAGCAGAATCAGTTGATCGGAGTTTGCCAGCTACTCTTGGGCATCAGATAGATGACTCTAGTTTTGGCAAAAACTTGAAATCCTATCTGCGCGGGCAAATTAGCACCATTGAAAATATTAAAGCATCTGGAGTAGCTGAGTCAGATATTAAACTATTAGAGCCTTTTGAAGCTAAAGCTAACATTGTTGCTCCTGTTTTAGTCGAAGCACAACTGTACGGTTTGTTGATTATTCATCAATGCTCTAAACCTCGAAGTTGGGAAGAATCAGAAATTACCTTTATTAAACAGTTAGCTAGTCAAGTCAGCACATCCTTAGAACAGAAAAGACTATTAGAACAGCAAAAAGTAGCTACCGAACAAGCACGACGCTTGAATGAAATTAGTTCAATGATTCGGGAGTCTTTGAATGAACAGGATATTTTTAACACAGTAGTCGTTGAGACTCGCCAAGTGTTAGCAGCAGACAGAGTAATGATTTATAAGTTAGATGATGACTACAATGGTGTTGTTGTAGCTGAATCAGTAGATAGTATGTGGCCTGTTGGTTTGGGTAGCAAGCTAGACAGCAAATGTTTTAAGGAACATCATATTAAAGCTTATCTGCGAGGACGAATTAAGGTATTCAATAATCTGCACGACCCCTCTCAAACCATGATTGATGATGCTAAGAATACCGAATGTTACTTAAAAGATGCTGCACCTCTAGAAATTAAAGCTACTTTGACAGCTCCAATTATTGTTGACAAAAAGCTGTATGGTTTCTTTGTGACTAATCAATGTTCAGGACCTCGGAACTGGAAAGATACAGAAGTTGATTTTATTAAGCAGTTAGCAACTCAAATCGGTTTTGCAGTTGAACAGGAAAACCTGATACAACAACAAAAGACAACTGTTGAACAGTCCAAAAAACTGAACAGAATTAGCTTAAGGATTCGGGAATCTCTTGACATTACCCGTATTTTCCGTACAGGTGTAGAAGAAGCACTCAAACTTATGGAAGCTGACCGAGTGGTAGTTTATCGCTTTGATGAAGATTGGGATGGCAAGATTATTAGTGAGGCAGTAAAACAGGGGTATGTTAATATTGCCGAGATGGAAACTGAGGTAACTTGTTTTCCCGCAGATTATGTGGAACCATATCGTCAAGGTAGGGTACAAGTTACACCAGATGTGAGTAAAGCAGGTTTGACCGCGTGCCACGAAGAACAACTCGGAAAATGGCAGGTTAAAGCTAATATAGTAGCTCCAATTTTGGTTAACCAAACTCTCTATGGTTTATTGGGTGTGCATCAATGTTCTGACACTCGTAACTGGTTAGAGTCAGATGTTGAGGTATTCAAACAAGTAGCTTTACAGATTGGGTATGCTCTTGACCAAGCACTGTTGTTACAAGAAATTCTACAAGCTCGCCAAAAAGCAGAAGCTATATCTCTTGAGCAGCAACAGCAAAAAGAATTACTGGAAAATCAGATCGAAAAGTTTTTGGCAGAAATCGAAAATTCTTTTGATGGGGATTTGACAGTTCGAGCTGCTGTAACAACTGGGGTAATGGGAACTGTAGCTGACTTCTTTAATGCCACAATTGAAAACTTACAGCAGTTGGTATTGCAGGTGCAGTCGGCTACAAATGTTGTGAGTTCGACAACAGAAGGTAATGAAAAAGAAATTAAAAAGTTGTCGGGTGAAGCTCAACGTCAAGCTGAAGCAATAGTTAATGCTCTCCAACAAATTCAGGTGATGACTAATTCTGTGAAAGCCGTGGTAGGTAATGCTCAACAAGCAGAAGCTAAGGTGCAGCAAGCAAATCAGATTCTGCAAACCAGTGATGCTGCGATGAACCGCACAGTTGATGGAATTGTGACTATCCAAAAAACAGTGGAAGCAACTGCTCGGAAAGTGAAAACTTTAGGGGAAACTTCTAAGAAGATATCCAGGGTATTGAGTTTGATTAACGATTTGGCAAATCAAACAAATGTTTTGGCGTTGAATGCTTCGGTGGAAGCAACCAGAGCGGGGCAAGACGATCAAGGGTTTGCAACAGTTGCTAGTGAAGTACGTTCTCTGGCGGAACAGTCAGCTAGTGCGACTCAAGAAATAGAACAAATTGTTGAGGAACTTCAATCTGGAACCAGTGAAGTTATTAAAGCAATGGTAGTAGGGCGAAAGCGAGTAATGATTGGTACTCAGTTGGTGAAGGGAGCGCGAAAAACTCTGACAGATGTGTTGGATGTGAGTGGAGAAATTAGTGAGTTGGTAGAGGGGATTACTGGTTCTGCTACTACTCAAGCTGATACTTCTAACGCACTGTCGAAAACAATGGAGGAAGTAGCAGCGATCGCTAATCAAACTTCTGAACAGTCTATGACTGTGGCAAATTCTTTTGCTAAGTTACTAGCAGTTGCAGGAGAGTTAGAGAAGAATGTTGCTGAGTTTAAGGTGAATTAATAATGGATAATGGATAATTAATAATTAGAGATAGTTTTCATTATCTCCATTAATTAGCTACTTTTAGTTATCTGTTAGATGACTGTTGCTATAAGCCCAGAAAGAAATTTTTTGGCGAAAGGAACGCCAAGGATTTCTAATCCTTGGCTAATACCTTAAGTTATCTTTAGATGACTAATAGACTTCTCCAAAAATTCAAAATAAAATCAATTATTATCCATAAACGGCTTTGTTGCACGAATATCCTGGAATCCTTGCAGTACAATACTTTCGCATTAATAATATTTATTGATAAATCCTTATTTCATAATGCTTCTAGCACTTTCATGCAACAAAGCCTCCATAAACTATCAATTATTTCTCTGTTCCCTATTCCCTATTTTCTGGAGATGTCTAATGAGAGGCTTCAAACCTCTGGGGATTAATTATCAATTATATCATGTCCGTTGATATTGTTTGTGTAAAGCCAATGGTGGATATCTACAGGAAATTGAAGTTTTTTTTCTTGCTCTTAAGCCTTGTTCCCTGTTCCCAGTTAAGTGTTCCCTACCTTTGCTACACAATACCGATGCTACCGGACATGATATTATTAATTATTAATTAATTAATTATTCTCCCCTATTCCTTATGATTGAAATTGACGATCAAGCTTACGAATTCTTTGTAGAAGAAACTACAGAATTATTGCAAATTCTTGAGCAAGGTTTAATCAGCATTTCTCAAGAACATGAAATTAAAACACTCCATAAATTAATGCGGGCAGCTCATTCGATTAAAGGTGGTGCTGCTTGTATAGGTTTAACAGGAATCCAAAATATTGCCCATGACTTAGAAAATGGTATTCGGGCGCTTTATCAAGAAAATACTGTTTTTGATCTGGAGTTGGAAAATTTACTATTGCAAGCTTTTGACTGTTTGCGGTCGCCAACGACAGAACAAATTGAAACGGGTAACTACGATCAGGATATAGCTGTTGCTAAGGCAAAACAAGTTTTTCAGGAGTTGGAAAATAAACTTGGGCATTCTCTAGAGGAAGCAGCAGAGTTTCCAGAAGTACCAATGGAACAGGGTGATATGGCAAAGTTTCTCTTTACAGAAGAGATACCCTCTGGTTTGCATCGTTGGGAAAATTTGTTAGCTGGAAAAAGTCAAGGTGATAGTGGTTCATCCCTGAAAGATGAATTGAAGAGACAAGCAGAAGTATTTGCGACTTTAGGAACAATGCTGAATTTGTCGGGGTTTACTTCTATTGCTGAAACTACTATTAAAGCACTGGAAACAAACCCAAAATATGCAGCAAAAATTGGTCAACTCGCTTTAGCAGATTTTTGGGCAGGACAAAAAGCAGTATTAGATGGCGATCGCGTTGCCGGAGGAAAACCAAATCCAACATTAGTTAAATTAACCAAACCATATAAACCGAAAAAAACTGTAGCAACTACTCAGCAAAAACCAGTTAATCAACCTACTCAAAAATCGCAAAGTGTAGATAAAAATCAACATCAAAAAACAGAAGTAATTCATACAATTAACCGTAAAATATCTGAAGATATATCTCAGAAACAAGATATTTTACCAGCAGTGACTAAATCTGAAAATATATCTCAGAAACAAGATACTTTACCAGCAGTGACTAAATCTGAAAATATATCTCAGAAACAAGATACTCGTAAAGTATCTACGAATCATAAAAAGCAAAATACAGTAAATCAAAGTAAGCAAAAAATCAAAAAAAGTAACCATACTAAAACTAAAAATATTGATATTCCCATAGCAGAAAAAAATCCATTGCAAAAAGCAGATTCTGCATCAACAGTTGCCAAAAATCAGAAGCAAATTCAAGAGAAAAAAACTACGATTAAAACCGCATCCTCTTTAGGCGTTAGGATAGATATTAAACGCTTGGAAATGTTGAATAATTTAGTAGGGGAATTAGCAACTCAAGATAATAGTTTTATCCTCCAAAATCAACAAACTGAATCCTCTATAGAAACAGTAGAAAAAGGCTGGCAGAAATTCCAAAAATTAATGACAAATCTCCAAGAGATTACAGCCTTTTCTGAAAAACTCAAAAAATCATCAAATCCGCAAAATCAGAAACTAGCATCTTTACTAAATATCATACCAAATATTACAGAAGAAATTGCTCAAATAGGAGAAGCAGTAGACGATATTAAATTATTACATCAGCAGAGCCAACAAATTCTCAAAAAAAGGCAACAAACTTTACAGCAAATACAAAATCATCTTACTAAAACTCGAATGTTACCTGTGGAATCATTATTTAATAGATTCCCTAGAATGATTAGAGATTTATCAGTACAAAAACAAAAACAGGTAAAACTCGAATTAGTGGGGATGAATACAATGTTAGATAAAGCAGTTTTAGAGAAATTATATGACCCGATGGTTCATATAGTTAGAAATGCTTTTGATCATGGCATTGAACCTCCAGAAATCAGAAAAGGTAATGGCAAATCAGAGACAGGAATAATTAGTATTAAATCCTATTATCAAGGAAATTATACTTATATTGAAATTAAAGATGATGGTGGGGGGATAGATATTGAGAAAATTCGGAATAAAGCAGTAACAAAAAAAATTATTTCTGCTACGGAAGCAGTAAAATTATCAACAAAACAATTATACAAATTTTTATTCTATCCTGACTTTTCCACTAAAGACAAAGTAAGTGACTTGTCAGGAAGAGGCGTAGGATTAAATGCAGTTTTTCGTCAAATAGAAGAGTTAAAAGGTAATATTACTATTCAATCAGAAACTTCTAAAGGTACAAAATTTCTGCTAAGATTACCTTGGACTTTAACAATTACAAAATTATTAGTTTTTCGGATGGATGGTAAAATATTTGCCATGCCATTAGATATTTTATCAACTATTATTTATGCTAATATTAATGAAATCGGAATTAATCAAGAAGGAGATCAAGTCTATAACTGGCAGGGCAAAAAAGTATTAATCGCACCATCAATTGTCTCAAATTATAATTATCCAATAGTTCTAGAAAGTATTCAACAAAAATCTGTTGAATTGGGTAAAAAATCTTATGCTCAAAAATATCAAGGAAAGGTGATTTTGCTATTAATTTCTGAAGATACAGAAACAATTGCTATTCAAATTGAGCAAATATTAATGGAACAAAATTTGACAATTAAACCTTTTAGTCAAGTTTTAACAGCTCCATCATATTTATATGGATGTACAATTTTAGGGGATGGCAGTTTAGTACCAGTTATTGATGGCATTCAATTATTAGAAAATACTTTGCATAAAGAAGAATTAACTACTAATAAATCACCGATAATTCATAAGACACTTAAGCAGTCTGCTTTATCTAACTTGCCAACTATTTTAGTAATAGATGATTCTTTAACTACTCGTCAAACTATTTCTAAAACTTTGCAAAAATCAGGATACAATGTCATACAAGCTGAAGATGGTAAAGCAGGATTATTACAGCTACAACAAAATACTCAAATAAAGGCTATTATTTGTGATGTGGAAATGCCAGAAATGAATGGTTTTGAGTTTCTGAGTCGTTGTCGTAAAGAATATTCTATTGAGGAAATGCCGATATTAATGTTAACATCTCGTGGCAGTCAACCTTATCGTCAGTTAGCTAAACAGTTAGGCGCAAATGGTTATTTAACTAAACCTTATTTAGATCAAGATTTAATTAATAATTTACAAAAATGTTTACAGGTTTAAGCAGGGAGTAGGGGAGTTAGATCGGGACGTTGTATGTAACTTCCGTAAAGAGAAGTAGACTAATAATTATCTCATATCATGTCCGGTAGCATCGGTATTGTATAGCAAAGCTAGGGAGTAGGGAGTAGGGAGTAGGGAGTAGGTATGGAGGGAACAGGCAGAAAAACTTAACCAAGAGCCAGAAAAAAACTTAGATTCCCTGTAGATATTTACCCTAACTTTTACACAAACGATATTAACGGACACGATATCATATAGCAGCTGTAGAGGCAAACTGCCGTTTGACCCTAATAGATATAGATATAGTGGTTATGCGTAAGTCCTGTATCTATCAAAAAGGTTATTTCATTAGTGTTAATTACTTAGATAATTGAAGTGTCAGTTAAATTATAGCATTCTTTTTTCAAATTGCTATATATTTATACTATTCTATTAATAAATAAATTAATTTTTGTACCTAAAAATGTCACAACAATTTTCTCCGCAACCAATACTGGAAGTTACTGTTGAAGAACTAGCAAATCGCCTAATAGATGGTATTCCTGAAAATTTACAATTAGTAGATGTTCGAGAGCCACAAGAAGTAGAAATAGCCTTTATCGAAGGTTTTAAAGTTTTCCCCTTAAGTCAGTTTCCCGAATGGTCAGACCAAATTCATGTCCATTTAGACTCTGAGCGAGAGACTTTAGTTTTGTGCCACCATGGGATGCGTTCAGCTCAAATGTGCCAATGGTTGAAGAACCAAGGTTTTACTAATGTGAAAAATATTATTGGTGGTATAGATGCCTACTCATTAGTCGTAGATAAAAGTATACCGCGCTATTAGACAGCAAAAACTTTATGATTATTAAGTAGAAAAGTTTCTTTGGCTACATATTTTTTAGCAGAATATGCTTATATCATAACGAAGCACCAATTTATATTAAGAAAAATAACTGTTTTGATTAACTAAAATAATTATTTTCTGCTATTGTCTGGAAACTTACCGATATACTCACCTACATCTATGTCAGTGCAAGTTAAGCTTAATAATCGTCATCAACATATTCTTTGGGCAACAATTCGCCACTATATTGCGACAGCAGAGCCAGTTGGCTCAAAGTCCCTTGTAGAAGTAGAAGAGTATAATCTCAGTGTTAGTCCAGCGACCATTCGCAATGGGATGAGCTTTTTAGAGAAAAGTGGACTTTTATATCAACCTCATACTTCGGCAGGAAGAGTTCCCTCGGACTCAGGCTACCGAATATATGTCGATCAATTAATGACACCTTCAGAAAATTTGGCTTTTGAAGTTGAAGAACTTTTACAAAAACAACTAAATGGGCCACAAGAACGAATAGAGGCTATGCTACGAGGAGCAGCTCAAATGTTAGCTACTCTAAGTGGTTATATTACTTTGGTAACAATGCCCCAAACTTCTACTGCTAGGTTACGACATTTGCAACTTGTGCAGGTCGAACCAAAAAAAATTATGCTGATTGTGGTGACAAATACTTATGAGACTCACTCATTAATGATGGACTTGAAGCAGATTAATCAGACCATATCATTAGATGATTCAGCACTCCAAAACTCAGAGGATATTGATAGAGAGCTACAAATATTATCAAATTTTTTAAATAGCGAACTGCGAGGACGAGCAATAGGGGAATTATCTTTGTTAGATGGGGAAGAGCTAGACCAAGACTTTGAAAAGTATGCGGAATTAATTAAAAATCTCTTGGAAAATCTAAGCCTCCGTTGTCAAACACCAGAATATACAAGAATTTTGATTAGTGGTATAGCAGAAGCACTACGTTTACCAGAATTCTCCCAACTCCAACAAGTTCAAACTATTATTCAGCTACTGGAAGAAGAACAAGAACAATTATGGCCTTTGATTTTTGAACCTGCTACTACAAAAACAGGGAAGCAAGTAACAGTCAGAATTGGCTCAGAAAATCCTCTAGAACCTATCCAAGGTTGTGCCTTGGTTTCTGCAATTTATGGTAATGGCCCAATTCCATTGGGAAGTGTAGGGGTTTTAGGGCCAACTAGAATGGTCTATGAGAATGCGATCGCTTTAGTAGGGGCAACTGCTGATTTTATCTCGGAAGCTCTTGTAGCTAGTTAATCACCTTTTTAAATAACTTAAAAATTCACAGCTAAAACTGACATTATTATTTGAGTCAAAATCTGAATTACAAATGAATGCTTATTTAACAAAATACTCAGAGTTGAAAAAACTATATTCTTTCTTTCCCACTCCCGACTCCCGACTTTACTTCATAAACCACTAGAATAGGTTGTAATTTCTTTAGCCCATAATTCTATCACCCCAACAAATTTGCCCAGGTCCCTTGTTACTACCATGTTGGATTTGTTAAGCTTAAATTGTGTATCAAACTACAGTAGAGGCAAAAGTGGTAGTTAAGCCAGAGTGGTTACGAGTAAAGGCCCCCCAATGGCAAAGGGTAGGTAGCGTTAAGGAAATTTTGCGAGACCTAAATCTCAATACGGTATGCGAAGAAGCTTCCTGTCCTAATATTGGTGAGTGTTTTAATGCTGGTACAGCAACTTTCCTAATTATGGGACCTGCTTGTACCCGTGCTTGTCCCTACTGTGATATTGATTTTGAGAAAAAGCCCAAGTCTTTAGATATTACTGAACCAGACCGACTCGCAGAAGCAGTTAGAAGATTGAAACTTAATCATGTGGTGATTACTTCTGTTAATCGGGATGATTTGACAGATGGAGGTGCTTCTCAGTTTGCCCAATGTATTTCCCAAGTCCGAATAATTTCACCTCAGACAACTATAGAAGTTCTAATACCAGACTTATGTGGTAATTGGCAAGCTTTAGAAATTATTCTTAACGCCAAACCAGAAGTGCTTAACCATAATACCGAGACCGTGGAACGATTATATCGCCGAATTAGGCCCCAAGGTGATTATCACCGCACATTAGAATTGTTGAGGCGATCGCGAGAATTGGCCCCAGAAGTTTATACAAAATCGGGAATTATGGTGGGTCTTGGAGAAACTGACGCAGAAGTCCAAGAAGTAATGAAGGACTTACGGGCTGTTGACTGCGATATTTTAACCATTGGACAATACCTACAACCTAGTCCTAAACATTTACCCGTAGCTAGTTTCATCAAACCAAAACAATTTGAGCAGTGGAAAGAAATCGGTGTTTCAATGGGATTTTTACAAGTTGTTGCTTCCCCCTTGACTCGTAGTTCATATCATGCTGAACAAGTAAAAGAATTGATGGCAACTAATCCAAAGTCCAAATCTGAAAAATAAATATTTGATGGTCTTGGCCAAAAGGTGTTTGACCCATCACCCCTGATTGCAAATCCAATACCCAATAATTTGTGATATCAATCGCTTTTTCTTGTTTCTTGAGTAACTACTAACTGCAAATAAATTGATACTTCTGTTAATATCGCCACACATCAACAGAAAATACAAGACAGAAAATACCTCTGAGATAATCAAATAAATGGTTTACCCTAAAAATAATCAGTAGCTCTCAAAAAAGAAAATAACCATCACAAAAAAATTATCCCCCATAACAATAAAATTTCCGAAGTGATCAGGAACAACAACCATTAGTGATGAACATTAATATAGTCTTTGATGAAAGTCACCTGTTCGTAGCAGAAGTCTCCCTATACTAATTATTAAGCCTAGAGAAGTTCCCTTGAGCGATGACAACCTAAGTGTTTTTAGCCAAATAAGGGAATATAACTAGAGCAAATGACCACTGCTCAAGAATTAGGCATTGTATTCATAGACTGTCACTAAGTACAGCCTCTTGTCACCTGGAGCAACAGAGATGATCACTATGTCAGCCACTAATATTTACACTGAAGAATCCGAGGCAAAACTTCAATCTGATACTTTTCAGATAGAACTTTCCGAGGAGACAGAACAAATCACTGATGAACTAGAACTAGATGACGAAAATGGGGAAACAGAGAACACTCAAAAAAGTCCCAATCGTAGTACCACAGATTTAGTTCGCTTGTACCTCCAAGAAATAGGTCGAGTTGATTTACTCGAAAGAGACCAAGAAGTCGCTGAGGCTCAAAAAGTCCAACGCTACATTCAGTTACTGGAGTTACGCAACGAAGCAGCAACAAAAGAGGAAGGAGTAATTCAGTGTTATGTCAAGTTGATGGAAGTGCGCGATCGTCTTGCAGCTCATTTGGGACATCGACCATCATTAGAACGATGGGCGAAATCAGCAGGCGTATCTACGGCAGAACTCAAACCGATGATCAGTGCAGGAAAACTTCGGTGGGCAGAATTAGCAGGTTTAACTGTCAAAGAACTTGAGCAAATTCAAAGTGAAGGTATAAAAGCCAAGAATCACATGATTAATGCTAACCTTCGCCTAGTAGTTTCTGTAGCGAAAAAGTATCAGAATCGAGGTCTAGAGCTTCTAGATTTAATTCAAGAAGGAACTTTGGGTTTAGAAAGAGCAGTAGAAAAATTTGACCCTCGACGGGGATATCGCTTCAGCACCTATTCTTACTGGTGGATTCGTCAGGGAATTACAAGAGCGATCGCTACTCAAAGTCGTACTATCCGCTTACCAGTTCACATCACTGAAAAACTCAACAAAATCAAAAAAGCTCAACGGAAAATCTCTCAAGAAAAAGGACATACACCCAAAATTGACGATATTGCTGAAGAGCTGAATATGACACCAGCTCAAGTTCGGGAAGTATTGTTGAAGGTACCACGTTCAGTTTCCCTCGAAACCAAAGTCGGAAGCGATAAAGATACTGAATTAGGCGAACTTTTAGAAACTGAAGATGCTTCTCCAGAACAAATGTTGATGCGGGAGTCTCTAGTACAAGCATTAAAAGAACTACTAGCAGATCTAACCCAACGAGAAAGGTCAGTAATTTCAATGCGTTATGGTTTAGGAGACGGTCATCCCTACTCTTTGTCAGAAATTGGTCGTGCTTTGAAATTGTCGCGGGAACGGGTTCGTCAAATAGAAGCAAAAGCTTTGCAAAAACTTCGCCAACCAAAGCGTCGTAATCAGGTAAGGGATTATCTAGAATCTTTGACCTAAAAAAAGTTAAATTGCAACAGTTTTCTACTCGATCAAGTACACAGTTTTCAGATTTTAGACAACAGGGCACGCAGACAACAATTAAATCTTTAACTTTGCAAAAGGGGGTATTGTGAATGCGCCCCTATTGCTTTTGGCTTTAATTTTGTAATTGATAGCCATTGGTATGGAGCTTAGGTAATTCAAACCACCTACTACCTACAGCGCTTTCCGATGTTATGAGGTACAACCATCGCGGGCAAAATGCCCGCACTGTAAGACGTTGAATTTACGCCTTACATCATAAGCGCGAAATATGCTTTAATGTCACGCATGAAAAAAGAATGTGATGCTTGAGAAGACTTCAAATATTAACTAATTAGGGCTGGCTGATTAAAGATAAAAGTATTGGCAGATAAAGGTTTGAGCATTTTTAAGTCCATAAAAAATAGGAGATTTGGGGCGGCTCTGACTCATGGATGTTAGTATTTGGGTAAGAGTTGGGGAGGTTGCATCAAGGAATAATTTTTCGGAATACCTTCTCTATAACTGCCTGTTTCTCTTGACTCTGTAGGGACGTTGCATAAGGGCGTCTCTACCTGCGACCTCCGACCTACCTTCACAAAAAGACTTTTGAGCCCAAACCCTAATTAACAAGGTTGTTCAAATTTCTTCGTTGCATCAGCAGCTTTTTTTCTAGTTTTTCCGATTATTTAACTACACCCAAAACCCCACACCCTATACCCAAGAT
>JASJEE010000171.1 GCA_030064835.1 Microcoleaceae cyanobacterium MO_207.B10
CACAATGTTAGAACAAAACCGCGTTCAAGAATATTCCGATTACTTTGGAGAAGACTTTAACGAGAAATTAGTCAATACAAAAAACGTCCGAGATATTTTAACCGATATTGCCAATCAAACAGGAAAAGAATCAGCCGTTGTTTATATTAATGCTTATAAAGACCAATTACAGATTATCTTATTTACCAAAGACGGTCAACCAATTCTCAAAACAATTCCCACAGCTAATCGCGACAAATTGAAGCTAGCTGCTACGGACTTAATGGTAGAAATTACCAATCCCAGAAAACGCAGGTCCACAAGTTATTTAGCACCAGCTCAAAAATTATATCAGTTATTAATAGCTCCTATTGCCGAAGATTTAGAAGCAGCAAATATTGAGACAATTTTATTTAGTATGGATACTGGTTTTCGTTTATTACCTCTGGCAGTTTTACATGATGGAGAACAATTTTTAATTGAAAAATATAGTATTAGTAGTATTCCTAGTATCAGTTTAATGGATGGTCGTTATCGTTCAATTAAAAATGCCGAGTTATTAGGAATGGGAGCTAGTGAATTTACAGAACAAAATCCTTTACCAGCCGTACCTGTAGAATTAGAAACTATCTCCAAAAAATTATGGCAAGGTAATATGTTTCTCAATGAAAAATTTACCCGCAAAAATCTTATCAATGAACGTCAAAATTATCCCTATCCAATTATTCATTTAGCGACTCATGCTGAATTTAGAGGTGGGGATATTAGTAAATCATACATTCAATTGTGGGATGAAAAATTGAGATTAAATGAAGTTAGAGAGTTGGGTTGGAATTCTCCAGAAGTAGAATTATTAGTATTATCTGCTTGTCAAACTGCAGTGGGAAGTCGAGAAGCAGAATTAGGTTTTGCAGGTTTTGCAGTAGCAACGGGAGTGAAGTCAGTATTGGCAAGTTTATGGTTAGTTAGTGATGAGGGAACATTAGGGTTAATGACAGAATTTTACTCTCATTTAGCTAATGTTGAGATTAAAGCTGAAGCATTACGACAGACTCAGTTAGCCATGTTCAGGGGTGAAGTTAGGATTGAAAATGGTGCGTTAAGGGGTACGGGAAGTCGTGGGGGGGTGTCTTTACCACCGGACTTGGCAAATATGAAAAATAAGAATTTTGCTCATCCTTATTATTGGGCAGGGTTTACTATGGTTGGTAGTCCTTGGTAACTAGATAAAATAATTATTAAAAATAATTATTAAAAAATCTACCAAGTATGGTAGTCTTTTTGTAGTTGTTTCCTTCTAAATATTTCATTCCTCATCAGAGGCCAGGAATAAATAGTGGGGCTAACTACTGAAGTCAAATAATTGGACAAGATTGTACATAACTAGACATTCTTTGTCATATAAATGTAGTGAATGTGGTTTCACTGCTGACAGAGACTTTAATGCTGCTGTCAACTTGGCCAACTATGTGTATTAGTAGCTTGAGTTCCAAGCGAATTTAAGCCTGTCGAGAGAATAAGTTACAGACTCCGGTCGGTGGTTCTCGCGGAAGCAGGAAGCTAGACTCCAAAACTCAAAATTTCATTTGGGTAAGTTTGGGTAAGTTCAGTAGAACGGATAGAAATTATAGACATTAAAAAAGACAAACCATGACAATTGCTACAGCACCATTTCCAATTGACCTAGCAAGCTACAAACCTTTATCTCTCGATCCTACAAACCCCACTCTCACAGACGAACAACGACAAACACTCAAAGCAAATATTCAACTTTGCCGTGATGCCATTATATTCTTCACCGCCACTGGTGCTGCCAGAGGAGTAGGAGGTCATACAGGTGGCCCTTACGATACAGTGCCCGAAGTTATGATTCTCGATGCCTTTTTCCGAGGTGCCGCAGAAAAATTTGTACCAATTTTCTTTGATGAAGCCGGACACCGTGTAGCTACCCAATACCTAATGGCAGCTATAGCAGGAGAACTTCCCGTAGAACGTCTTGTCAATTACCGGGCTGCTCATTCTCATCTACCAGGACACCCAGAATTAGGATTTACCCCAGGAGTAAAATTCAGCTCCGGTAGATTAGGGCACATCTGGCCCTATATCAACGGTGTAGCAATGGCTAACCCTAATAAAATTGTTTGCTGTCTCGGTTCCGACGGCTCCCAACAAGAAGGTAACGATGCTGAAGCAGCCAGAATGGCAGTAGCACAAAACCTTAACGTTAAATTATTCATTGATGATAATGATGTCACGATCGCAGGTCATCCTTCCGACTATTTAAAAGGTTACGACCTAAATAAAACTCTCTCCGGTCACGGTTTAACCATACTAGAAGGAGATGGAGAAGATATAGACGGTCTGTACGAACGGATGTGTAAAGCAGCGACAACAGAAGGTCCGATAGCTGTGATTAATAAGCGCAAAATGAGCGTGGGTATCGAAGGTTTAGAAGGTTCTACCCACGGACATGATGTCATACCTTTAAATTTAGCGATCGCCCATTTAGAATCTCAAGGAAAAACTGAAGCTGTCAACTATCTCAAAAATATCGAAAAACCCAAACAAACCTATACCTTCATGGGTGCAAGCGATAAAGTTGGTTCCAACCGTAACGTCTTTGGCGATACTGTGGTATCCATCCTCAAAGGGATGAGCGAAGCAGAACGCAACAACCACCTATTCGTTGACAGCGACTTAGAAGGTTCTTGCGGATTCAAACAAATTCACGATGCTTACCCAGAGCGGTTCATCAGTGGTGGTATCATGGAACGGGGCAACTTTTCCGCTGCTGCTGGTTTTGGTATGGAGTCAGGAAAGCAAGGCATTTTTGCCACATTCAGCGCTTTCTTAGAAATGTGCATCTCTGAAATTACAATGGCGCGGTTAAACAACTCCAACGTTCTCTGTCACTTCTCCCACGCTGGAATAGACGATATGGCAGACAACACTTGTCACTTCGGCTTAAACAATATGTTTGCCGACAACGGTCTTGATGATGCTTATGAAACCCGGCTTTATTTTCCAGCAGATGCAGGTCAGATGAAAGCTTGTGTAGAAGCTGTATTTACTCAACCAGGAATGCGGTTTATTTTCTCCACTCGCTCCAAAGTGCCATACCTTCTCGATACTAACGGTAACAACCTCTACGGTGACGGTTACAAATTTACTCCCGGTAAAGATGAAGTTGTACGGGAAGGCACCGCAGGTTATATCGTTAGTTTTGGTGATGCTTTGTATCGTTCTCTTGATGCAGTCGAACGCCTGAAACAAGAAGGAATAGACGTGGGTTTGATTAACAAGTCCACTTTAAATGTCATTGACGAGGAAATGTTGCAAAAAGTTGGTGCTGCTCCTTTTGTATTAGTAGTTGAAGCTTTCAACCGTCGCACAGGGTTAGGTAGTCGTTTCGGTTCTTGGTTATTAGAACGTGGGATGACTCCTAAGTTTGCTTACCTAGCTACTCATCAGGAAGGTTGTGGCGGTTTATGGGAACAGTTCCCTCATCAAGGAATTGATCCCGAAGGTATTATGAATAAGGTGAAAGAGTTAACCAAGTAATTAGTTTTGTCTAATTAATAGTGGGAGATATTTTGGAGAATATCTTCCACTTAATATTTAATTCTATTTGTGCAATTTTTTTCTCATATATCTTCATCAAAAAAGTCTCAAAACTTTTATGGGAATCAAAACCAATCTAATTTTTTTGATTATTGCCATTATTTTTACTGTTAGCCCCCTAATATTTGCATTTCTGGGTCTAGCATTAGCTCGTTTATTTCGTTGTGATTTTAATGCAGCATTAGTAGTTTGTCCGGGGAATGATTTTTTGAGTAATCTATTATCAGTTATGATAATGAGTCATTGGTTAGGTTTGTTTACGCTTCCAATTGGAGGAATAGTATCGGTTGTTTTATTAATTGGTCTTGCATCGCAATTCATAGTTAAATGATGATAATCTTAGTCTAGTGTTCCGATTGAATCTTCATTTAATTATTGATCAAAATTTTGGCGATACTCGATTGGAATATTATGTCAATAGCTTGCCCTTTAGGGGGTATCTATAAATAAAAAATTAAGCCTTGATGTAGTAGACCGACACGCCTAAAAATGTAGGTTGGGTTGTCGCTTGCTTCTGCCTAGCAGTACGACAGTGAAACCCAACAAAAGCTTGTTAATGTTGGGTTTCGTTCCTCAACCCAACCTACGCCTAATGCACTACTTTAGCTGAAACAGTCCAGTAGGGTGGGTTAGGCGGGAATAATTTCAGAAAATCAAATAATAATTCCTGACCGCCGTAACCCACCGCATAGTCTATATTTTAGGCATTTTTTATATTTATTTTACAGATATCTTCTTCAAGGGAATAAAAAAATAAAATTCAGTATTTTAAGCACACTATTTCAATAGTGGTTTATATTGTTTAAAAATTTAGCTATTCCGCCGTGCTTGCTATACTAAATAGAAAGTTTCTATAGCTCTACTTTATATAGAGTTAGCAATTCAGAGAAAACAAGTCAGTTTTTCAGTATTCAACGAAAAATGAGATAAAATTTAGACACATTAGAAAAAAAAATAGAGGAAATAAATGGCCCTAGCAGAAGAATGGAGAGACCGAGGATACTATGTATTCTTTCAGAAAGATTCTGTGATCCTATTTCCCCGTGGTAGTGGTAACTGTTACAAAACAGCCCTTGATGATGGTAAGTGGATGAGGTATGATGATGAACTCGAAGAACCATGGGCACAGTTTAAACCTTCAAAAGAGGAAAAAACTAACTTTGAAGAAATAGCTGCTAAATGCTATTGTTTCTCTTTAGGTGGTGGAATTTGTGATTATTGCTCTGGGGAAAAATCAGTTAGCAATTAGTTTTTTTTTGCCACTGGTTTACAACTTCCGAGAACTCAAGATCCCAAAGCTTGGCGAGGGGTCTCGATGCCCATATTACTCAGACTATACAAATAAAGTATATAGGCTCCATCAACCAAACAAAACCCAGGCAGGACGATCCCGCCTGTGGATAGAAGTAGAACCTGAGTTGAAATTCATCAGCAGTTTTTGCTGAGATAAAGCACCCCGAAGTTTTGGTTAATCCCAACTAAGCCGCAACATCTTGATTAAATAACTCCAAAATTTGGCGACAGAAATATCTCAGCTTACCAGCAGAATCATTGTTAGGTTGAGCAGCTCCAATAAAACGCCAACCTCCCACTGTAGTTAATTTCCATTGCTCGCCGCGATGGTCATACCCAGCAACTTCGACTCCTATTGCACGACGATAAGCTTCCAGTGGATCTTGATACAAGCGAATTTGCACCAATAGACAACGACTTTCTAGCGATCGGCTTCTACCAGGAAAATGAAAACCAATATCAATAGAATCTGGGTCAACCAGTTCTAATGTATCCGGGTCATTCATCCACGGCTTTAGATCGACTCTGACATCTGGAAACTGGGACTTAAATAAATTTACAATCGCAGCAATCTTACTTGCGAATTCAAAATTTTTGGCCTGTTCAGCAGCATTCATTATATTTATTCTCCTCAAGAGTAAAATCCCAGATTATTAATTAACTAATTGAATTACAGATAAAAAAACTGTAATATTTTGGACAATTAGGAATAATTTTAGGTTCTATACTTATTTCACTCTTGACTCTAGTTTGTCCTCACTCGAAATATCACCACAAGCACCTTGACCCAGATCAAGAGTAAACTACTCTCAAATTTATGCTCTACAACCTTCACGAACTAAATAACAGATAAGGTTGATATTCTTGCAACTCCTCATCAGTAGAATCAACCACTGTCAATATCTATATAATCTATTAAGATAAAACCTTTGGATATTTTTAGTCTTGACATAATATATAAACCATGGTATAGATAGATTTATTAGAAGAATATATATTTGTAATAAATCTGACCATATCAATTTTATTGAATTAAATTTCAACTTTCATTGATGTTTATTACAGCCTGTCTATCAATCTTAAAATATCAATAAATCAGCCAATCCCTAGTAATAATTTAGGTTCAGAATTTAACTAAATTATTAATCTAGTTTGACCGAAAAATTATTATTGAGAATAATGAGAATAATCTAAATATCAAAAATTAAGCAAGAATAATTTGAGTGGTTAAGAAAGAATTGAAGACAATGAAAAAACTGGTATAGAACCAAAAAATATCTGACAAAAATATTAAACTACATTATTAACATTATTATTGAGTTGGTAATCAGGAATAGATGATGATTGATGAGGATAAATTAAAACCTAATTCTACTAATTAAAACTTGAATGCAAGTTAAAGAGTAATAAATCAAATAAAAAACTGCTATAATTCTGATTTTTAACAGATAAAAAAATTTATAGATGGAAAAAAGAAAGCTAACTAAGAAGATAACATAACTAGAGAATCCCCAGAAATAAAAAGTTAGCCGAAAATTGCATAAAGCTGTCAAATGCGATATAATTAAAAACTACTAGCCAGCCAAAATAGGTTTATGTTTGAAGCCCTTGCCGACCGCTTAGAAGCCTCCTGGAAAAAACTAAGGGGTCAAGATAAAATCACAGACTCCAATGTCCAAGAAGCCCTGCGAGAAGTGCGTCGAGCCCTATTAGAAGCAGATGTAAACTTACAAGTTGTCAAAGACTTTGTAGCCGAGGTAAGTACCAAAGCAAAAGGGGCAAATGTATTAACTGGAGTTAAACCAGACCAACAGTTTATCAAAATTGTCCACGATGAGCTGGTGCAGGTAATGGGGGAAAGCAATGTTCCCTTAGCTACAGCAGATGAAAGTCCAACAATTGTGCTGATGGCAGGTCTACAAGGTACCGGTAAAACCACAGCCTCAGCTAAATTGGCCTTGCATTTACGAAAGGAAAATCGGAGTGCTTTGCTAGTAGCTACTGATATCTATAGACCTGCTGCAGTTGACCAATTAGTTACCCTGGGTAAACAAATAGATGTACCAGTATTTCAACTAGGTACAGATATAGACCCTGTAGAAATTGCTCAAAAAGGATTAGAAAAGGCCAAGGCAGAGGGCATAGATACAGTAATTATAGATACGGCAGGTCGGCTCCAGATTGACCAAGAGATGATGGCGGAGCTAGCCAGAATAAAAGCAGCAGTTAGGCCCCAAGAAACATTGCTAGTAGTGGACGCAATGACGGGTCAAGAGGCGGCAACACTGACTCGTACTTTTAACGACGAAATAGGGATAACCGGGGCGATCCTCACCAAAATGGATGGGGATACTAGGGGAGGAGCAGCCCTATCAGTGCGTCGAATTTCTGGTCAGCCCATTAAATTTGTGGGTGTGGGTGAAAAAGTAGAAGCTCTTCAACCTTTCTATCCAGAAAGGATGGCCTCCAGAATTCTGGGGATGGGAGATGTACTAACCCTGGTAGAAAAGGCTCAGGAAGAGTTTGACATAGCTGATGCAGAAAAAATGCAGGAGAAAATTCTCTCAGCTAAGTTTGACTTTACCGACTTCCTGAAACAAACGCGACTGATGAAAAATATGGGTTCTCTGGGTGGAATTATGAAATTAATCCCAGGAATGAATAAAATCAGCGACGATCAGTTGCAGCAAGGAGAAAGCCAGCTCAAACGCTGTGAGTCTATGATTAACTCTATGACAGTTCAAGAGCGCAAAAATCCAGAACTTTTAGCAAAATCTCCTTCCCGACGACGGCGTATAGCTCGTGGTTCAGGTTATGCTGAGAAAGATGTCAGTAAGCTGGTGAGTGATTTTCAAAAAATGCGATCGCTCATGCAGCAAATGGGCCAAGGCGGAATGCCAAATATGGGAATGCCAGGAATGCCAGGTATGGGAATGCCAGGAATGCCAGGAGCTAATACACCCCGAGGTTGGCGTAATCAACCAGGTATGGGCAGTGCTAAAAAGAAAAAGAAGCAGAAAAAGAAAAAAGGCTTCGGGCAGCTTTAACAGGATGGGGCAGAACAAAGTCCAAAATACCGCAAATTATAGATGTGACAAATCATGCCTAAAACTTCCCACAAAATTCTCTGACTCAATAGCTTAAAATACCAAACAGGAGTATAGTTACTCGAAATGATCAAACTGCGATTAAAGCGATATGGAAAAAAACGGGAGACTAGCTACCGGATAGTAGCAATGAACAGCAGTTCCCGTCGTGATGGCCGTCCACTAGAAGAACTCGGCTTTTATAATCCTAGAACAGACGAAACAAGGCTGGATGTACCAGCTATTACAAGACGTCTCCAGCAAGGTGCCCAGCCAACAGATACAGTGCGTGACATATTGAGAAAAGCTAATGTCCTTGAATCATCCAGAACCGGATTTAACACCCAACCGAGCGTATCAGTTTCCAATGCAGAACAGACAGAAGCCGTTGCCGATGCCGAATCGAGTCAGACAACTGCCAATGCCCAAACCAGCGAAACCAGCGAAACCAGTGAAACTGAGTCAGCCGAACCCACAGGAACTACAGAATCTGACGACCAGGCCCCAGTCGTCAGCTAATCCAGATTATGTTGAGATACTTAGGTTTTTAGTTGAGCCATTTCTAGAGTCGCCAGAATCTTTACGAATAGATTGCGAACTACACCCTCGGCAACCCAAAGCCTGGATTCGTATGGCCTTTGATGAACACGAAAAAGGGCGAGTTTATGGAAGAGGAGGACGTAATATCCAAGCAATCAGAACTGTATTATCAGCAGTGGCACAAACTGCAGGTCAATCAGTAAGTTTGGAAATATACGAAGACCAGCCAGACAAACCACGCCCCTCTTACCCTCGTAATAATCGAGAATACAGGGACAATAGCAAGCCGATAATACTAAATAATCGTCCCTCTGAAAACAGACACACAGTACACCGTCGTCGTGGCAGTACCCCAAGTCCTACCAGATACGGGAGAAATGTCCAGGGTATGAGATAAAATTTGTTGTTAAGTAGCCACCGCTATCTTTGTAAGTTAGCGGGGGCATTACTTTCTAAATTATTGACCATTATTTGTGAACAGTGACAACGAGGGTTTGTGACAAACCCCTGCGAGAATACTCTTATTTGTATTTACTCAAACTTGAAACTTCTAATTATAGTCTCCCAAGCTAAAACACTAGGCAAAAACGGAATTATGTTGGCATGACAGAGGCAATAAAAATAGAATTGCCGACAATGGATAGCGCGATCGCTCTTTCTGGGTATCACGAAGAAAATATCAAACTACTGGCAAAAAATACAGGGGCAAATGTGGTACTGCGCGGACAGGAATTACTGATAAGTGGCACCGCAACTCAAATAGAACGATGCCAAAAAATCGTGCGATCGCTAGAAGACCTCTGGAAACATGGCAAAACTATTACTGGGGTAGAAATTCTCACAGCTCGTCATGCTGTAGATACTAACCGCCAAGACGAACTGCAACAACTTCAGCAAGACGTTCTTGCCAAAACTCGCCGTGGATTAGAAATTCGCGCCAAAACTTTCCGGCAACGGAAATATGTGCAAGCCATCCGTACTCAGGATATGACATTCTGTGTCGGGCCTGCTGGTACAGGTAAAACATTCTTGGCAGCAATTTTAGCAGTTAAAGCACTTTTAGACAACGAATATGAACGTCTAATTTTAACCAGGCCCGCTGTGGAAGCGGGAGAAAAATTAGGATTTTTACCAGGAGATTTACAACAAAAAATTAATCCTTATTTACGACCTCTATATGATGCTCTCTATGAATTAATAGAACCAGAAAAAGTGACAACTTTAATGGAAAAAGGGATTATTGAAGTTGCACCATTAGCATACATGAGAGGTCGTACTCTTAACAACTCTTTTGTAATTCTTGATGAAGCCCAAAATACCACTCCTGCTCAAATGAAAATGGTATTAACTCGTCTGGGTTTCCGTTCAAAAATGGTAGTAACAGGGGATATAACTCAAACAGATTTACCTTTAAATCAAAAATCTGGATTATCAGTTGCTATTAATATTCTCAGAAATGTAGAAGGTATTGCTATCTCTGAACTATCTCAAGCTGATGTTGTCAGACACCCTTTAGTACAGAGAATAGTTGCTGCTTACGAAAAATATGAAAAATAATCAATAACTACTTATGACTAATAACCTGAAAGATTTTTTAGAAGCTTGTGAACAACTTGGAACTTTACGTTTAATTGTGACAAGTAGTGCTGCAGTATTGGAAGTTAGGGGAAAAATTCAAAAGTTATTTTATGCCGAACTTCCTAAAGGTAAATATGCGAATATGCACAGTGAAATTTTTGAATTTCATCTGAATATGGATGAGATAAAACAGGTAAAGTTTGAGACTGGGGAAGCAAAACGAGGTAATTTTACGACTTATGCAATTAGATTTTTAGATGGGGAGGAGAAGGTGACTTTGAGTGCGTTTTTGCAGTGGGGAAAACCGGGAGAATATGAACCTGGTCAAGTGGAAGCTTGGCAAAATTTGAAGGAAAAATATGGTGAGGTTTGGCAGCCTGCACCTGTGGAAAGTTTGGAATAATGGGAGAGTGGGTTTTGCTGAGAATGTTTTCTCGATCCACTCTTTACCTATATTCTTAGGATGGAAACTATTGGGTTGGGGAGGGAGCAAGATGCTTCCACTATCCTTTATTCAGGAGAAATATAATTTTTTATATAATGTCTAAATACAGGTTTAACGATAAACAAAGTCTGATTTTCCTCTATAATTTTATCTATTAAACTTCGTCTTTCTAAAGATAGTAATGTTTGAAATAATTCTGGTGATGATAATTGGGATTTTTCTAATAGTTGGGAAATTGAAACAGATTTTTCTCCTTCGCTAAGTTGAGATAGTAATTGTTTTTCCAACTCAGACAACCTGTGAAAATGCAGTTGTAAAATATTAGTCAATTCATCGGATAAAAATAGTGGTTGATAACTTAAATATTGAGCGACACTCCGACCAAATAATTTTTTAATTGTCTCTCCTATTAATTTTAAATATAGAGGATTACTTTGATATAAATTTATTAAGTCTTGCCATTTTTCATCATCTAATAATCCTCGATTTTTCAGCATCTCACGCGCCACCTTTTCCGTTAAACCAGTTAACTGAAATAAACGTACTGGTGAGTCATCATCGATAAAGTTGAAAATTTCTAAAGGTGGTTCCCAACTGTTGAGAATAAAACAACTATTGTGAGGAAGTTCGCCGATAATTTTAAATAGGTTGCTATAGTTTTCATATCCTGATTTATAGTTGCTAATAAGTTGCCCACCACTGAGTATTTGTTGTACGTCATCTAGAATAATTAGACATCGAATATTTCGTATTTTTTCTATTAGCATTGATAGTTGAGCATCGGTGTTATTGGGGAGGTTTATTTCTGTTACGTTGGAGATAGTTTCAATTAAATTTTTGAGAGTTTCGTTTAGGGGTGAAGATGTGCGGAGGGTGCGCCAGATGATGTGGTCGAAATTAGATTCTATTTCTGGGATGAGGTGACGAATAATTGTGCTTTTACCGATACCGCTTATTCCTGAAACGGTGATAAGACGACAGCGATGTTTGAGTATCCAGGTTTTGAGGGTGGTTAGTTCGGTGGAGCGATCGTAGAATATTTTTCTGATGTCTGGTGCGTCTCGGAGGTCAAGTTTTGGCAGTAGGGTGTTATTTTCGTTTGTTGTTTGTGTAGTGGGTAATTTTTGTTTGGTTTCTTGTGGGGAGTTGGTGTTATCTGGACAGAGATTAATATTACCTTTTACATAATTACTTTGTCGTCCGAAATTAAATACACTTGAAATATTAGAAACTTGATATCTTTCCATCGCAGCGCGGAAATTTGACTTATAAATTTTTTCTTTTAATTCCTTGGAAATAAGTTGCCATAAATTTGAAGCGACATTGCCAACATGAAATTTAGTGCAGTGGTATTCTTGAGCAACTTTTGAGTATTTTTCCCCTTGCCAAGTAGCGCGTAATATTGCTTTTTGAAGACTATCAAGGTGTTTGCCAGTTTTGTCGAAAACTATTTCATCAACAAACTTTAAAACTTCATTAAGAGTCATTAGTCAAATTTAGTTAGGAATTTATTCCTATTATATCTGATGTTTTCTGATATTTCGGGAAAAAAATCTGATATTTTCTGATTATTATGTTGAGTCATACATTATTTTTTGTGAGTTTTATAGGTAGTAGCTCTGATTAGTTGTTGTAGTAAATTATTAAGTATTAGCTTACTTAGGGAAACTGTAAAACTTTATTTTACATATAAGGAAGTAATCTGAATCAATAAGTATTTTGAGAATATCTAAGATAATGAAAACTAAAAAAAATCAATCTA
>JASJEE010000172.1 GCA_030064835.1 Microcoleaceae cyanobacterium MO_207.B10
ATCCTAAATTTTTAAATAACTAAAAGTTACTAATTACTTTTAGTCAACTAAGTAGCTAGGCATAATTAAATATAAAACGCTCTGTGTTATAAAATTTAAGTTTTCCTCAGATGCGCGTATATGGCATTTTATAACTTTTTTTGCCTACCTACTTATACACTATTCTCAATTTTTAAATTTGTGAGATAACTTATATAACTTATATAAACACTAAAATAATTGAGAATATGAGTATTTCAGCATATTTCGGGCTAATCATGTACAAGGCGTGAATTGAATGTCTTAAATTGCGGGCATCTTACCCGCTCCGGGGTGTACCTCATAACATCGGGAACGCTGTATTTGAAATCATTCTGTTGTTTGAGAAATCTTTCGTGGTATATTATTTATCGTATACTCCGCAGGCTTTGTTTTAACCTTAAGTAATAGCTTATATCCACAAGTCTTATTTGACCGTTGACTTTAATCTTTTAGCAGTAATTTGCGCAACAGATAAAAGTTTGTTTTATTTAACCTTGTTTCACAATCAAAAAAGAACTATTTAACTAAATCATAATTTTTTAGTCTCCCTAATGACTAATAGACATCTCCAATAATAAAAAATCAAATCAATTTTCCTAAAGAAAACATCAAATTTTTCTCCCTACTCCCTGCTCCCTCTTTTCCGGAGATAACTAATGACTCAAGTCAGGAAATACTTCTTGCACAGCAGGATGAACCAAACGATGCTCTTTCACATTTAATCCCTGCGCCAAATTAGGATTTATGTCCAAAGCCCGAATACCATAATTTGCTAACTGCAATACATAGGGCAACGTGCTATTATTAAGTGCTTGGGTTGCTGTCCAAGGAACCGCACCTGGCATATTTGGCACTCCATAATGAAGAACACCCGATTCTACATAAGTAGGATTAGTATGGGAAGTAGGACGTAACGTTTCTACACAACCCCCTTGATCCACCGCCACATCAATAATCACAGAACCAGGACGCATTTGGGACACCAAACCTTTAGGGACTAAAATAGGAGACCGCCTACCAGGAACCAAAACAGCACCGACAAGCAAGTCAGCCTCTCGAACTTCTGTCTCTAGTGCAGCAGAACTACTATATAACAACTCAACTCTTGAGCCGAATAAAGCTTCCAAATAAGCCAATCTTTCCACATTAATATCAAAAATCTGGACTCTTGCCCCCATACCAATAGCTATTTTGGCAGCTTCTGTTCCGACAACCCCACCGCCGAGAATCACAACTTTACCAGACATTACTCCAGGAACCCCTCCCAAAAGTACACCTCTGCCACCTTGTTGTCTTTCCAAAAATCTAGCTCCAAATTGTACAGATAAACGTCCAGCAATTATACTCATTGGAGTTAACAAAGGCAGTCTTTTATCAGGTAGTTCCACTGTTTCATAGGCGATCGCCACAACACCACTCTCAATCAACTTTTCAGTTAATCCCCGATCAGCAGCCAAATGCAAATAGGTAAACAATAGTTGTCCTGATTGAATTAACTGGTACTCTGCTGAAAGAGGTTCTTTGACCTTAACTATCATTTCACGTTGCCAAACCTGTCTGGCATCCGAAACTATTGTAGCTCCCGCCTGGGTATAATCATCATCAGTAAAACCTGCTCCCAATCCTGCTTCTGTTTCGACAAAAACCTGATGACCAGCTTCTACACAGACTCTAACACTTGCAGGACTTAATCCTACACGAAACTCTTGGTCTTTAATTTCCTTGGGAATACCTACTTCCATCTAGTACCTCAATTTTTTTTACCAGGAACTTATAACTTAACCAGCCTAGAAGCTAATCCTTTTAATCAACAATATAATAGTTTTTCAAATCCAGCCACAAAGCAATTATTATACAAGCAATAGAATTTGTTCCGGAGCCATAATAATTTTTTGGTAATCTACATTAAATTAATCAATAATGTTTGTCAACCCCTAGACATCTGACAACTTTCGAGTAGAATCAAGAGCAAAATATAGAAATTAATAACTACTAATTAAATTTAGGGAGGAAAGACCTATCAATCAACTATCAAAACCCAAAGAAAACCAGACATTATCCCAGAATAATCAATCTATACTGAAAATATTGGGTCCTAATAAGCTTCATGGGAATGTCAACATTAGTGGTGCTAAAAACTCAGCCCTTGCAGCTATGGCAGGAACATTACTCTGTTCAGGAGTTTGTAGACTGCATCAAGTTCCCTCCCTAGTAGATATTGGGATCATGGGACAAGTTTTATCTGCAGTGGGAGCAAAAGTAGAACAAAACGGAAATACTTTAGAGATAAATGCTAGTCATTTACACACTTCTGAAGCACCCTATGAACTTGTCAGACAATTACGCGCTAGTTTTTTTGTTATTGGTCCAATGTTGGCCAGGTTAGGAGTAGCTCGTGTACCACTACCTGGTGGATGTGCTATTGGTGCTAGACCGGTTGATCTTCATGTTCGAGGTTTACAAGCTCTAGGAGCTGAAGTTCATATTGAACATGGTATGGTTAATGCCTATATTAGTGGTGGTAAACCTAAATTAAAAGGCACAAAAATATATCTTGATTATCCTAGTGTTGGGGCTACTGAAACTTTGATGATGGCTGCTACTTTAGCTGAAGGAGAAACAATTATAGAAAATTCAGCTCAAGAACCAGAAGTAGTTGATTTAGCTAACTTATGTATAGCTATGGGAGCTAAGATTTCAGGGGCTGGTACAAAAACTATAGTAATATCTGGAGTCTCTAAATTACATTCTGTAGACTATAATATTATACCCGATAGAATAGAAGCCGGAACATTTTTATTAGCTGGAGCGATTACTGGTTCACAAATCACCATTTCACCAGTAATACCAGAACACTTAAGTGCAGTTATTTCCAAGCTAAAGTCAATAGGAGCTAAAATTATACAGGAAGCACCTAACTCTTTAACAATTGTTCCTGGTGAAGTTCTTAAAGGTGTTGAGATTGAAACTCAACCTTACCCTGGTTTTCCCACAGATATGCAGGCTCCATTTATGGCATTGCTAAGTTTATGCGAGGGTAGTAGCTCTGTTACAGAGACTGTATTTGAGAACCGTATGCGTCATGTATCAGAACTCAACAGAATGGGAGCCAATATTAGGGTAAAGGGAAATCATGCCATTGTCCAAGGAGTGCCAAAGTTATCGGCAGCTCCAGTTGTTGGTACTGATCTTAGAGCATCTGCTGCTTTGGTAATAGCAGCACTAGCAGCAGAGGGAGAAACAACTTTTCAGGGTCTACAACACCTTGATCGAGGATACGATCAGTTTGAGATTAAACTCCAAAAGTTAGGAGCCAAGCTAAAAAGACTGGAGTTACCATTAGAGAAAGATTTGGCAGTAGAGAAATCCATCTAAATAACCTAATCTAATCTAATCTAAATCCAATACTAATAAAATTTTTATCATGTTTGGGACAAAGTAATATGAGACTAAATTGTCAGAGCAAAACGATTGGCCAGACAATCGTCCCAAACATTTTAAAGCAAAAGCCCCAAATCGAAAATTAATTCTTATTCAATCAGAACAAAGAAACTCTCGCACTAGGGCAAAAAATTTAACACTGATTGTGCTATATTAAATAAACTAGTATAACTATGCTTAATTGAGATTAAATATGGTTCTTGGAGTAACACCACTAATTGGTTTAAGGGCAGACAATTTTAGACACCCCTTGGATTTAGAAGCAACAAATTCTCTTAAGCAATTGCCAGGTATAGATTTATTAGTAAGGCAGTTGTTAGGATCATTAGGAGAGCAATTTTTCTATATGGAAAACATTGCATCTAGTGTGTTAGTTGGTGAAACACAATTACCAGATTTACATCAAATACTATTAGATGCTTGTCATGTACTAGACCTAGAACCTCCGCAGCTATATGTACGTCAACATCCTACCCCCAATGCTTATACATTTGCTATGCGAGGGAAACAACCTTTTATTGTTGTTCATACATCATTGATAGAGTTGCTTGATTCAGAAGAAGTTAAAGCTGTATTAGGCCATGAACTAGGACATCTAAAATGTGAGCATGGAGTATATCTAACTTTAGCCAATTTGATTGTATTAGCCGCTGGACAAATTTCAGTTTGGGGTAGTATAGTATCACAAACCCTACAAAACAAAATGTTAGAGTGGGTAAGATGTGCTGAATTTACTTGTGACCGCGCAGCTTTACTAGCTACTCAAGATCCAAAAGTAGTAGTATCAGTATTAATGAAGCTAGCAGGTGGTTCTCCTACTCTTGCATCCAAACTAAATGTAGATGCTTTCCTCGCTCAGGCTAGGGATTATGATCAAGTTAGCAGTACAGAATTAGGTGAAATGTTGCAGCAGGTTCAAACTGCCCAGCTAACCCATCCAGTCCCTGTATTGCGAGCAAGAGAAATTGATAAATGGGCAAGTAGCCAAAATTATCATTATTTGTTGCAAGGTTCAGCAGTAAATATGTATAATAAAAATAATAAGGGCGGGTGGCGAAATTGGTAGACGCACCACACTCAAAATGTGGCGGCTTCGGTCGTGAGAGTTCGAGTCTCTCTCTGCCCATAATTCTTAAGAAAGGTCAAAAATATTGAGATGACAGAACGTTTAAAGAGATGGGAGTCCCCTCGATATAAAGGCAGAAATATCAAAGGCAAAGGAGGGTCTGCAAGGTCTAGGCAGTTAAGAAAACAGCAGCAAGCACTAAGAAACAAACTAAAGAATCAAAAAAATGGGAACCTAAGTTCCCATTTTTTATTGTTCATTTTCATCATTTTGGATATTAGGACAAATAGTCAACCCTACCTGATGATGTAATGGTTTATCTTGCCACTGCTGGAGAATTTTCTTTAACCCTGCTTTCAAGTTTTCCAAAGCGTCTATTTGGTTGTTAATTTCTCTGACCTTATTCTCTAATTGTTCCTTTACCTCTTGACAGGGTAGTAAACCTCTATCTCTAATCTCCAAAATTTCTCTAATCACACTTAAACTTAATCCCAAAGACTTAGCTCGCTTAATCAAATCAAGTCTACTAATTACAGACTCTTGAAACAACCTATAACCAGATTCAGATCGCTCTACAGAGGGAGAAAGTAAGCCAATATCTTCATAATAGCGGATAGTCTTAATCGGAAAACCACTAACAGTAGCAACTTGGCCAATCTTCATATTATTCATTCCTTCTAATAAGGAGGATGCTTTTTATTTCCACTCAATATTGGTAATGGTGGGCGAGAAGCATGAGGAGGTAAATAGTATTCTGGCACAGGAGCAGGTTGATCTAAACTAGAGCGTTGTAGCAACAACAAACGTAAAACAACTGCTATACCTACTGTCCCCATACCCAGACCAAATAAAGACCAACTAGCTCCTAAACCTCCAATAACAGCATCAACAGCTCCTACTGTGACTACAAAGCTCGTAATTGGTTCTTTCCGATAAGCTGCCTTAACAATTCTTGGCCATAAAGTATTCATCATAAGCTTACTCTGATTATTATTTATCTAATGTTAGTTATACTTTAATCAAACTAAAGAAAGAAATTAACCTAATATCCTAAATATATAGACCTATCCTAAATAATTAGCCTAAAAAACTTGTCAAAGATTTGTGAAAATCTACCTGCCTCAGATATCAGATATATAATCTTAATTTGATTGTTTCTTCAAATTACTTAATCCTTGTTAAGTATAGCTACCCTATTTTCAGTTGTAAGATTTTGGTGGCAGTTAGGAGTAAGGAGTCATAATTTTTAAGGTTTTCAGCTCAAGCTAACTATCATAAAAATCCTCACATCTCATTCCTGATTGCTATATTATAACTTTGACATAATTAATATATATCTGTAAGTAAACTACCATTAGTCTTAGGTCTAATATTGTATCAATTGAATAAATTCAATTTAAGAATATGCTAGTTAAAAATAGCTACAATATCAATATATACTTATCATCAAAAAAACATAATTTTTTGAATCGATAGGATGCAGAATTACCTAAGTAGGTGATTATAGGTGGTTATAAATAAAGGTTCAACCGGAAAACCTAAATTATTTACAACAAGGAAGGAAGTTAGAGCGTTTATAATTGTGGGTTTAATTCTGCCTACCTACTTAGAGCATCATTATGCTAATTGGGAAGCAATTTATCAACATACTTCTTATAATATATACACTAATTTTGCCTCTGCTCAGAACAATCATTATTTTACGTAAAATTAGTAGAACATAAAATTAATGTTACCATTCGGCTATTAGCAGCCAGGTTTCAGGAATCAGACCTTTTTCTTAAAGACATTGAATGAATTTAATAGACTTTAACATCAAGGAAGCTGACTTTTAGTAAGATTTTATATCTGGCTAAATCAAGCTTTGAACCCACCAAAAAAAATTAGCAGATAGCTGATAATGCAGCTCCTCTATAAGAGTCTAGGTGACGGCTAAATACTTACAATTAATGTAAGTAAGATTTTGCTATTTAAACTTAGATTAGTTGGTAAGTTTTGCGAAAAACTAAAACCTACCAACCACAAGATTTAACCATCTTACCAATGTAAGACATAAACTCTTGATTTCATCTCTATTATAATAGTTATCTCAATGATTAAGTATAGTAATTCTAATTGAGACCTAACCAAGAGAGTAAACCTTCTCCTGTAAAATATTCAATTGCTAAAGTTAAAACAAAACCAATCATAGCAGCTCTACCATTCAGACGTTCTGCATATTGGTTAAAACCAAATTTTGGTTCATCCAACTTCGGTGTAGTAGTAGGTTGTGGTTGTGTCATAATTATTTGGCCTCAAAATTAAAAGTGTTTTGAATAGAGTTGTTTCTTTACAATTCTTAAATATATTCTCAAAGGAGTTAACCAACAGTCAACCATGTCCTGAAAAAAAATTTATATAAATTTTGGGCCTACACCTAAACCATCCCTTAGAGAAAAGCCTTTGGATTAGTTTGTATGGAAATGCCAACAAAAAAAATATGCTATGATTGCTTTACCGTACCCAAAAAAATGGGAATCTTACTCAATTTGGAGTAAAAAGTCTGTGGAATCCTGGTAAGACCAAAAATACTTCTAGGGACATTCTGTAAAAATTTCCCTAATCAGGCACGGGTAAATGAAGCAGAAATATGAGTAGTGATAGTTAGGAACTTCTCACTATAGTCATTAGCTATGAGTATTGGAATTATTTCAATGAATGGACAACATATAAGAAGAAAGTATGTCAAATCCATCTGATTCATCTTCTTCCTTGCCAACCACAGTCAAACAAGTAGCCAATGCCCTTCGGTTGGGTGGATGGGCCTGCTTCTGGATACAGCTTGTACTGGGGGTAATATCAGGCTTAATCTTTCTATTTACTGTATTTACTTTGCCGAGTAACAAAAATCAAGCTGGTACAGCAAGTACAGGAAGTGGTCTATTCTTCGCTATTTGTGGACTTTTGGTACTAGGATTTAGTATATACCTTGCCTTCTGTTATACCCGTTTGGCAAGAAAGTTGCGATCGCCCACACCTTCTTTAAGACCAACTAGAGCTGATACTACCAAACAAGTTAAAAAGACTTTAATTGCCAATTTGATTGGGATGTCTCTAACTTTAATTGGAGCTGAAGCTATCGGTGGTATTCTTCTTGGCAAATCTTTAGTTAGTGGACAACTAGGATTCAGTCCAACTTTGGAACTTGGAAAAATTATTCAGCCATTGGATATTTTTATAGTTTTAGGTAATACTCACATGATTGTGGCTCATTTTGTAGGAATTGTCGTAGGGCTATTTTTGCTAGATCGGGTTTACAAATAAAAATCAATTAGCAATTTCAAGTAAAGTTATAGAAATACAAATAGTCATAATATATTGCTCAAGGCAAAGTTAAGAGAGTTTACCAATGGCATTAATTTTTATATCCTTACTGTCGTCAATAAAGTTTTTAGAAATAGAAATATCCGGAAATTAAAATTTAACAATAATTTTAGAAAAGTTTTACCTTGGTTTTTGGATCTATCTATATAGATATAGATTATACATATATATAAGGTGAACAATGAGACTGCTAATAACCTCTACCTAGCTGGAGGTTATTTTTGTTTGCCAAATAGTTTTTGCAAAACTATCCTCAAAAGTCCTGTAATAGCAAATTGATAAATGTTTGCGACAAAAGCGCGGGGTTGTTTCTAGTAGTCAATAGCCAGTAGGAGTGGTTACCTACGGAATTCTCCCCAAACGCGTTTGCGAAGCATTCCGGAACGGAAACCACCCGTACAGTAGTCAATAGAGATAGCTTATTCATACTTTTTTATCTGAAATAATTCTTTTTTATCAAAGATATATCTAAGTTAAAGCATTTTTGTTGACCTAATTATTTATAACATTCTTTTTTCAAAATAGTATAATACCAATTTAATAGATGTTGGCTACAAATAAATTTCTAGGTATCATACCAAATCCGGTTATGAAAAGGTGATTTTTTAAATTCCTCTCTAACCATTCTGCCCTCTGACTTCTTCCCTCTGCTTTATCTTCAGAATAAAGCTCTCGTCGAAACTAGATTTAGTATTATACCAAATTGATAAATGTTTGCTACAAATATTATCAATCTTCGGTTTAGGGTGTGGGGTTTAGGGTGTGGTTAAATTCTCGGAAAAACAAAGAAAAAGGCTGGTTATTAAAGGGATAAAGTTGAAAATTTTTATTAATTAGTTAATAGTTGAAGTTGGCTCAAGCATAACATTTTTTTAAATTGGTATTAGCTAGTAGTTAAACAATTAATAATTAATAATTAATAATTAATAATTACCTCTTTTTGAAAAGAAGAAGATTGACTAAAAGGAAAATTTTTTCTTATTTCCCCGGAAAAGGAGGATACTTTAGACCAGGATTTTTAGGTAGGGAATAAATCTTAATCAGATATTTATAGCTTAATTATATTTTTAAATTATCCAATTGATTTGTAATACCAAATCTGCCTTAGTAAGACGGGATTTTGTAAAGTTATAGTCCTTGCTAAATAAGGGATTGGACGATGGGAGAAGCCTGCTTTTATACCCGGATTTGATATAACATTCCCCCGCCGGATATCCGTCGAATACCCGTCTGCATGGGTACAAGGTTTATCCTCGCGGAGGCGGGGACGAGGGCATGGATTTTTTCAAACTGGTAAAATAGCTAAAAAATTCTTGAGCAGAATAAAATTAGCAACTCAAGTAAAGATGTCCATACAAAAAAGACAATCATCTATTTTCATTAGTTATTAATCCGGAAGTATCACTAACCCAAAGAATAAATTAATTAGATTACTTGTACTAACTAAAAATAAAACTAAAACCATAATTATGGAATTTAAACATAAATCTAACTATGGTTTCTCAGGACACATCCCTATAGAAATAGATCAAGATAGTTGGCGATCGCTACTCAGTAATATTGAAGCTGAATTTCAAACTAGCCAAATTTATAGTAACGTTTTGACTGACTTAAAAACATCCTTAGCAGAAGCAGCAGCTAAAGCTGATGCTCAAATCAAAGCATTAGGAACCGACCAAATCAAAATAAATCTCAAAAATCTAACTAGTAATTTTATACCAGAAAACAAAGCATCTTCAACTAAAAAATCCTCTCCAGAAATCAATGTTGATGAGAAAGAAAAAAATATTCAATTTCAGCAACAGCTGATAGCACAGTCAATTCAAAACAATAACAATCACGTTCAAAAGCAAATGAGTCAAAATCTAACTACTGAAATTCAATCAGAAATTATTACAGAATCAATCCCATCATCTATCAATCAAGAAAATACTAACATTAATCTGCTTGAAAACGACCAGCCAAAAATCTATCCAGAAGAGTCACAAAAGGAAAATAATCGACAAAAACGGAAGAAAAAATTGACAAAAGCAGAACAAGCAGCATTAGCTATCCAGGAAAGACATACATACCTTTACCAACTAGGGGAAAAACTGAGAAAAGCACGACAAATGCGTTGTTTATCTCTCAAACAAATTCATAAACAAACTTTTGTTCCGCTTCATTATATAGAAGCAATTGAAAAAGGTAACATAGAAGAACTACCAGAAGATATATATCTCCGAGGTTTTATTTTTCGGATTGGAAATACTTTAGGATTAGATGGAGCAAGTTTAGCAGCGGCTTTCCCCATATCCGATCCACTTCAAGGTATAATACCATCTCGGTCTAAGCGACACAAAGACTCTGGATTTTATCTACGTCCAGTTCACTTATATCTCGGTTATACGGCGTTAATGGCAGGGGCAATCAGTGGACTAACTTGGATGTCTGAACAACCTAATCCAGGGGCCAACTTAGTTCCAGAAACTCCAGAAAGTCCAGATTCAATAGCCGACTCAGATAGACATTTAGAAAATACTCAAACACCAGGATTAAAATCTACAACCGATAAGATAGTTGTCGGTTCTGATATGGCTCCACCAGAAACAATGATTTAACCCTTAATCACAAGGTTATCTCTGTGTACAACTGTTTCTGCTCCTACATAGCCCAAAATATCAGGTATCTTTTCAGAGCGACAACCTCTAATTTTTTGCAATTCAGCACTGCTATAGTTAACAAGTCCCCTAGCTATTTCCTTACCTTCTGCATCACACAGTTGCACAGCATCAGATGAATTAAAGTTCCCTTCTAGCTTAGTAATACCTGCTGCTAATAGAGACTTACCTAACTCATAAATTGCTTTCACAGCACCCATGTCCAGATAAAGCTTGCCCGCAGGAACTAAAACATTGGAAATCCAATGTTTGCGGGCATTTACTGGTCTTGGTTGTGGCTGAAACTGAGTACCAATAGATTCTCCATTGAGAATTTTTTCAATATTCTTGGGCCATTTACCATCAGTAATCACAGTACGGACACCTGCGGCTGTAGCTATTCTGGCCGCTTCAATTTTCGTAATCATCCCACCAGTTCCCCACCCACTACCAGAACCTCCCGTTTGAACTGCCAGTTCTTGAAGTTGCTCCATTCTCTCCACTAACGTAATGGGCAAAGCTTCAGGATTATTTCGTGGGTCAGCCGAGTATAATCTATCTACATCAGTTAGTAAAAATAGCCAATCAGCTTCTACAAGACCTGCAACTAAAGCTGAAAGAGTATCATTGTCCCCAAATTTCAATTCTTCAATAGCAATAGTGTCATTTTCATTAACTATTGGAATGACACCCAATCGTAACAGTTGTTGAAATGTGTTGTAAGCATTGACATAACTGCTTCTTCGTGCTAAGTCACTTCGGGTAAGTAAAATTTGGGCGATGGTTTGTTGCAAAGATGTAAACAGGTCATCATAAACCCGCATTAGTCGGCCTTGACCCACTGCTGCTACTGCTTGCTTCATGGCCATATTTCGTGGCCTTTCTGTAATACCTAAGCGATCGCAACCCACTCCCACCGCCCCAGAAGAAACTAAAACAACTCTATTTCCTTGCTGACGTAGGTGGGTTAAACTTTCAATCAAGCTAGCGATCGTAGACAGGGCCAAGTTTCCCGTTTGAGACTGAGTAAGACTGGAAGTACCTATTTTAACTACTATTGTTTTCATAAAATAATTTTGTAGCATAATCAATGAAGTTACGCTACCTAAGCAATGTGGAGAATTAAATATTCAGTAATGCCAGAAAATACTAAATTGAGTTGGCAAAACTATTTTTATCTATCACTAAATAACTATATAACTATATAAAAATCCTATAGCAATCTTATTTTATTCCTGGGAATAATATTACTGCTTTTTAGGGAAAAGGTGGGATTTTTAACTTTTTTATTTACTTTTTAATTGCTCACGACCTCTTGAGAATTGCTCTATTTCAATTTTAATATTTTGGTGTTAGTCAGGAGTCATAATTTTCAAGGTTTTCCATTAAAATCAACTATTATAAAATTTTTCACAAATCATTTACGATTGCTATGAAAATTGCCATTAAATATTATCAATCTTGGGTTAACGGTGTGGGGTTTAGGGTGTATTTAAATAATCAGAAAAACTAGAAAAAAAGCTGCTGAAGCATTACCATAAATTTGAATAACTTTGTTAATTAGTTAATATTTGAAGTGTTCTCAAGCATAACATTCTTTTTTCACGAATGGTATAATAAGCTAAGTCAGAAGTTAGAAGAAAGGAAGGATGAAAATATGTGAATAGACTATGAATTTGATATCAAAAGTCTGTTTTGAGCCAATATAGTCAGTGTAATAACTGTTTAACCGGATTTGATATAAT
>JASJEE010000013.1 GCA_030064835.1 Microcoleaceae cyanobacterium MO_207.B10
GTCAAATCTTCCAGACTTTCTGCCATCCGTTTGGCACAGAGAAACTCACCAAAACTCTTATGAAAAAACTCCACAGAATTTTCTGCCCCTGCTGCCGACTTCAAATAAAAAGCAGCCAAAGCATTTTTCAACCCATCCTCTCGTTTATCTTGCCTCGCTTTTTCAATCAACGCCTGCAACTCCTTATCTCCCTGTTTTACCAGTCGGTCTTCAATCATTTTTATTGGAGCATATTCACCACCAGACTGCACCACACACAACCCCGCTTCTGCCAACAAAATTTCTAAATCTTCTGGCTCCAACTCCGTAATTTCAGGATTAAGATTTTTACCCTCTTCGACTCGCTGTTTTTCCAGCACCCATTCCAACGCTTGCTCATAAATCAAAACTTTTGTACCACCAACATCAGCAGTAGTAAACATCTCTCCCTGCAACTGCTCATCCCGGTGCATGGCAGCTAGCAAATACAACAAAAGTGGTTCCCGCGCCAACTCTTTAACCTGCTCCGGACATTTTTCGCTGTGCAAAAATTCCCGAAACTTTTCTGTTTCCGCTTCCCCCACAACCGTCTGCCATTTCTCAAACCACTGTTGCTGAATATCATCACCCATCGGCAAAATACTTACTCGCTCTAAATTAGGAGGCATCAACCTTTCAATGCCATAAAGTGCCAAAGGTCTACCCGTAATCAACACCCGATGACCGCGTTCCTTATTTTTTGTTGCTTGTTTCTGAAATTGCGCCACCTGATCTAAAAACACCTTCAACTCATTACTCGCACCCCGCTCCAACAACAACTCATCAAACCCATCCAGCAAAAACAGAAATTGAGTATTGCGGTCTGTCAACCAACCGCTATCACTCTTGACAAAATTCCAACCCACAGCATCAGCTAGAGTCTCATCAATATTTGCTGCAAAATTTCTGACATCCCGCAACCGAATCAAAATAGGCGTATAAATAGGATGTAACTCCCGGCGCACCCAGTCAGCAAACATCCGGCAAAATACACTTTTTCCTCTTCCCGGCCCTGCTTGAATAAATAACACCTTATTGTCTTTGTTTTCATCCAACAAAATTGTTTTTGCCCACTCCTCAATATTCTGAGGTGTTGCTGTTTCTTCAATCTTCCCATCGGAGTTAACAGGTTTAACTTTTAGTGGTACATAAATTTGCCGAAAAGAGAAACTTTCATCAAATACTTTTTCCCGTGGTTTAGTAGCGATATTATCTTTCAAATAATTATCAATACTGCCATAAACTTCCAAATCTTGCTGCCAACCATCCCCATAAATTCCAGCTAATTTTTTAGCATCATCCTTCACTTCTGACACCGCTTCTTTCATATAACGGTGGGTACTGCGAGAAATTCTTTCTGTGACTATTATTGCAGTATTTTTAGGTAAACCAGATTCTTGTAGACGTGTAAATAAAATATCATTAAATTTTTTTCTCAAGGGTGAATCATAAAAACAGATCAAAGTATCTTTAGCATTTCGGTTATTAAAATCAATATCTTCATCCAACTTATTAATCTGTTGTTGTACCGCTTCCGATGCCTCAGTTTCTGTTAGTCTCTCCGATATTTCTGGATGTTCTATAAAAAATTGTCTAATACTTTCTAAATAAGCCACCTGAGCTACCAACTGCACTTCATCTTCTAACCTTGGCTCCTGACGACTTTCTTTAACAATATAAGCAATAATTCCTGTTGCAATAGGCAAAAAAGGTAAACCCGCCCCGAAAACTTTTCCCAGGGGAGAATTTAACATATCTAAAACAGAATCAATATTTTCAATAAAAGGTTTTAATTCCTTAGCATCCTTATTTTCTTGTATTGCTTTTGCTATTTCAAAAACCGCCTTAGCAGACTCAACCCCACCCTTAACAGTTTCCGATAAATTTAACTCTATTTCCGTGTAGAGAACTCGCCAAATATTCCGCCAAAGTTTGCTTGCCATAGTTAATATTTTGTTGTTGTTTATCTGTATTTCTACAATGAAAAATTTGTCAATTCCTAATATTCTGGAAGTGTATTTTATTGAAAAGACTCTACTTGTAGGGTGCCTTGCAACGCACCTTATACCAATTCCATCAAATTTAGCTTAAAAATAGCCATATTTGTAGTGGATTAACACATCTAAAATGGTGCGTCACGACGGATTGCTTAATCCCTTTCATCATCTGATTTTAAGCCGTCTAACGCACCCTACAATTTTGTACTATACCTAACCCCCAACCCCCCTTTGAAAGGGGAATGAGGGAAGGGGGGGCAGTTCTATCCCCTCTCCTTGCAGGAGAGGGGTTGGGGGAGAGGTCTTTGAACGTTAATTTAACAATCTATCGCAACGCACCATTTTAAATGGTAAAAGCCAATTAAATCAAAACCTCTTTCCGCACATTCTCATTTTCTTTAGGCTGTTTCCGAGAAGCAGTAGCCTCTAAAAAAAGTTGCCATGCTTTGGGAGAAAAAGCTGCTGGTAATGTCAGATTTATAGCCGTTGAAATTTGTTTTTGTTTGAGAGCGACCATACCCCAATGTAAATTCATATATTGGCGAATATTCTCAATATTTGGAATCTTATCCTGATGCTTTTCATTAACTCTGGCATGAATTTTTTCCTTCATCAAGATATTAGTATTGCACCGCTTTTGTAAAGGTATTTTCTGGTCATATCCCCCAGGCCAAACCGTGCGATAAGTTAAACATTGATTCAGAAAAATCGCATCGCCAAATTCAGCAATTCTAATCCAAGAATCAATATCATCACAACTAGTTAAATTCCTATCCCAACCGCCAGAATTTAAAAAAGCATCGCTACGAAAAGCTACTTGAATAGGAGTGCCAAAAGGTACTAATTCTAATAACATTCCATAGTGAATATCTGCTTGGGGAATATAAAATGCTGTACCGGGTCCTGTTTTGCGAGTGCGACTTATTTCTACCCCATTACTATCAACTTGTGCTGCTTGACAAGACAAAATAACTGCTTCAGGATGGAGATTAATTGCTTTAGTCATTTCCTCAATACAGTTAGGCGCGAGATAGTCGTCATCATCCACTGGTTTTATCCATTCTCCCTGTGCATTTTGTACGCCTACATTCATGGTGCCCGCGTGACCTTGGTTAGTAGAGGTACGTTGGTAAATTACCCGATCACCGAGACTTTTTACATATTCTTCTGTGCCGTCTGTCGAGCAGTCATCAGCTACAATTATTTCACATTCAACTGTTTGCTGAAGAGCTGAATTAATTGCCCGTTTCAACAAGTCTAAGCGGTTATAAGTTGTAATTACAATAGTAAATTTCATTGGTAATTTTTCCTCTATAAGAAGGTTTTAGGTTGTAGGTGATAGGTAAATTATTAATTATTAATTATTAATTATTTCCTGGTTGTTGTAGCTCTTCTAATTTTGACTTATATTCTGGGCATAAAGAATTTACACCTGCTGCAATAACTTTACCTGTATAAAGAGCCGCCGTTTGTAATTGTTCTTGTGTTAATCCTTGTTGAAGTAATGACAGAGCTGCCTGTAGTGAAAATTCTTCGACAGAGATACCAGCATCGAAAGCACTACAAGCATTACGACCAACTTCTACAGCTTTTTCACTACCCAAAATATTATGTATTTTTGCCTCTGCTTCACTTAATGAACTTTCTAATAATATTTCAAAATTTTCAGCTTTTGCTGAGGCAGAGAATAATATATTTAATATTATTGTGATGCTGATAATTAAATTTTTCTGCATTGTTTTGTTGCCTCAAATATTTGTTTTTGACATAAAAAATATTTGCTCAATATGAGCAAATATCTATGATAAATTCAGTATTGTTACTATCAACCAGTAAGTATATATTGGCGATGGAATTTATCTGGAGCTGAAGCATATTAAATTATTCCCTTGAATTGATAAAAGCCAATGTCAAAAGTATGAATCAACTTTTGACTTTTGACTTTAGAGTTAACTAGATCGATACACTCTTTAAATGACTACGAGGATCAAAAGTGCGATTATCTCTAATTTTCTCGTAACATTCTCTTTCCACAGAACTAATATTTTTTGGTGCAGCGATCATAATTCGCGCTAATAAATCGGTACGCCCCCCTGACTTAGGTTTAGGCCATCCTTTACCCCGTAACCGCAGAGACTGACCAGAACGAATACCCGCCGGAATATTTACACTGACTGCTCCATCTGGAGTAGGCACTTCAATAGATGTACCCAATACCGCTTCGTCCGGAGTAATAGGTACATCACAGACCAAATTATCTCCTTCAAACTGGAAAAAAGAGTGGGGCTTAATGTCTACATTAAGATACAAGTCTCCTCTTTTTTGAGTATAGGGGTCCACCTGACCTCTACCCTTTACCCTAATTTTACTGCCAGATTTGACTCCAGGAGGAATTGACACTTCTCCACTAGCGACACGCCTTTGAGTCCCCCGAAAAGCCTCTCCAAAGGTAAGGCTAATATTAGCTTCTAAGTTGAGGGAAGCTGTTGATGAACGACCATCGAAGCCCGAAAAATTGTCAAATCCACCGAATCCGCTTGGTCTTCCTCCCCCTGTATTTGTACGGTAGTAGGTTTGTCGCCCACCACCACCAGTATTACCAGCATAACCACTACGTCCTAATAGACTGTTAATAAAATCATCAAAACTGGCATACTGGCCAAAATCAAACCCATTAAAGTCTACTGTTGTCCCTCCAGTACCTCCAGGCCATCCACTACCAGCGGTACCTGCTTGTTTCCAATACTGACCAAATTGGTCATATTTTTTCCGTTTTTCTGGGTCTGATAAGACCTCGTAAGCTTCATTGACTTCTTTGAAACGTTCTTCTGCTTTGCGATCGCCAGGGTTCATATCTGGATGATATTTCCTGGCTAATTTACGGTAGGTTTTTTTGATTTGTTCTGAACTAGCGCTTTTATTTAAACCTAAAGCAGCGTAGTAGTCTTTAAAATCTGTTGCAGCCATTAGTTTCCCTCCTTTTTTATATTATTGATTAATTGATTAATTGATTAATTAATTGATATAGCAGTTCTTTAATCTATGAGGTAAAGTTTTATATCTCCTCTGCCCCCTTTATAAGCTATGCTTTATAAACATCTTTACTTAACATAAAACCTAGACATTAGATGCAAGTTATGTATTTGCCGTTCAATCTAGATTTCAGGAGAGTCAACCGATTTAATTAGAGGCTTTTCTCCCCCCATCTCCCCACTCCCCTACCTCCCGCTTCAGAAAAGGGTTGTGCGGAGTTCCTGATCAGGGATAGCTTTATAATATATAAGAGGGGAGCCTTCAAAGTCCCCCTGACAAAGGGAGATTTAGGAGGATTGTCAATGTACTTCATAACTGTGAGAATTGCTATAAGTAATATTATGATTACCCATAACGAAATAATTAGTAATGCAAAAATTAGAACATAATGGGCTATGATTTACTATTATCTCTCAAGTTATCAAAGCTTAACATTTGGTCAAGTTCGGTTCTTCCTGAATGAGTCATGGCAATTGCCGTACCTAATTTTAAGTCAAAATTTAAAAGTCAAAATTTGATTTCTTGAATTTATTTTGCACGGGCAGGTTTTCAGATAGCCTGATGCCACACTTAGATAGTTTTAAATAGTTTTATAGCATTCCTATTTTTGTTCTGAAAAAAATCTCCTAGAAAAAGGGAAAAGGGAATACGGAACAGGGGTAATTTCATTTATCAGTTATCAGTTAATAGTTGTAAAAGTTTCAGAATTTTTATCTATTTTTTGATTGATTACAAATAATTGAGAATTGCTATATTAGACAAATAATTTATCTATAGTTAAAACCTGACTTCCAGTATTAAATAATTACGGTTTTCGGTATCAAAATTTATATCAAATTCCGATAATCATTATACCAGTTTGAAAAAATCCATGCCCCCGCGCTGGCAGGGGAATTTTACAAATCAATTGGATAATTGACAAACAGAATTCAGCTATAAATATCTGATGAAGATTTATTCCCTACCCAAAAATTCTGGTCTAAAGCATCTCCCTTTTCAGGGTAAATTAGAAAAAATTTTCCTTTTAGTCAATCTTCTTATTTTCAAAGAGAGGTAATTAATAATTAATAATTAATAATTATTAATTGTTGACCTAGCACCCTTCTCAGAAACTGTTTGTAAAACAAGTATTAAGAGAGCTTAGAGTGACTAAAATCTAAAAGAGGTAAGACTTCAAAAGCTTAAAATCTGGTAAATACCAGAGGTGGAAAGGTACATATATTCCCTAGATTCTTAAGTGAAAAATAGTTATCTTGATTTCTTCTTTCTTATTACCTGTTCCGAGTTAAGTGTTCCCTGTTCCCTTTTTATATTTTCTTTACAAACAATCTCTCAATCAGTAATTCGTTTTAGTTCATCTAATCCTTCTTCACAACTAGGAGGAGCATCACTTAACTGACGATACATCTTCATTATTACTTCTTCTGGAACTTGGCGACTTCGTTGTTTATTTCTTTCTAAGCATAATTCTAGTGATTTGTCAAGCCATAAACCAATTATGTAACTAAATCCAGTTTCTTTAGCAAATTCAATTACTTCTTTTCGATGCCGACGTTGGGCATTAGTAGCATCATATATAGCTAGAGATGTTTGACTTACAGCTTGGTGAAATTGCTGTTGTACTTCCTGCCAAACTTGAAGCCAAGACCCTTGAATTGCTTCATCACCAAATAATTGAGCGCGAATAACATCAGTAGAAATTAATTTATATCCAGGGTATCTAATAATTATTTTCTTTGCTAGAGTAGATTTTCCACTACCTGGAAGTCCAATCATCATAAATAGTCTAGTCATAAACTAGCAATTAGCATTAAGTGGTTAGCAGTATTTAACAACCACTAACCAACTAACTACTAACACTCAAAAATTTACTAAATCACCGTGCCATCTGGAATAATAGCATTTTTTAAGACAACAACAATACCACTGCGAATAATGAACCCTTCATCCTCGCGTTGGGCTTCTTCTATCTTGTCTTTATTAATTATTTGGACATGACGACCAATCCGAGCATTCTTATCAATAATTGCTCCACGAATTGTTGTTTCAGCACCAATACCCAAAGGTACATTACCCTTTTGTAAGCCAGATTGACGTTCAGCGAAAGGCTCATAGTAATCAGAACCCATCAGTAAAGAATCCTCAATTATACAGCCAGCTTCTACACGGGAGCGGACTCCTAAAACACAATGGTCAATCCGACATTGTTTCAGAATACAACCTTCTCCCACAATTGACTCTGTAATCTGACAGTCCAAAAGTTTACTTGGAGGTAAGTAGCGGGAGCGAGTATAAATAGGAGCCTTTTCATCATAGAAACTAAATGGAGGTTGAGGCTGTTGGGTCAAAGCCAAATTAGCCTCATAGAATGACCTGATAGTTCCGATGTCTTCCCAGTAACCTTCAAATGGGTAAGCTTGAACATTGTAGTCTTTAGCCGAACTGGGTAAAATTTCCTTACCAAAATCTGTATGGTCTGATTCTTCTATAAGTTTGATCATTACGTCCTTATTAAAGACATAAATTCCCATAGAAGCAATGTAAGGTTGTTCTTTAGCTATTTCTGGACTGACTCCTAAAATAGAAGTATCAACGGCCATAGCTTTCAGAGCATCTCCTTTAGGTTTTTCACTAAATTCAATAATTCGGCCAGATTCATCAGTTTTCATTAAGCCAAAGTCGGACGCCCGTGCTTCATCAATGGGTAAGACAGAAAGAGTAATGTCTGCCTTCGTGTCAATATGACGTTGGACGAACTCTCCGTAGTCCATACGATAGAGATGGTCTCCAGAGAGAATTAGGTAATAATCAATATCCCACTCCTTGAATAACCAAATATATTTACGGACAGCATCCGCTGTACCTTGGAACCATTCTGGATTATCTTTAGTTTGTTGGGCAGCGAGAACTTCAACAAAACCTTCACTGAAACCAGGGAAATTATAGGCACGAGTGATATGACGGTTTAGAGAAGCTGAATTAAATTGGGTCAGAACATAAATTTTCTGGATATCTGAATTGATGCAATTACTGATGGGAATATCTATCAACCGATATTTCCCTGCTAGGGGTACTGCTGGTTTGGCCCGCAGTTTTGTTAATGGATAGAGACGGGTACCTGCGCCACCGCCTAGAATTATACCTAGTACATTTTTCACGGTTGAACCTCACTGCCAAGAATATTCACATTCTCAGTGTCCAACAGGAGGGGATCATTGGCAAGGGGTTAGATATTTAGATATATTCAGGTTAAATTTTGGTTATGGGTGGGCGATCGCTAGTGATTGTCCTTTTACCCACCAAATACGGAAATTTTCTATAAGCCAAGAAGTGTAGTGAGAGTTGGCAGATAAGTTTTGAGAGTTGTTGCTAGTTTGCTAGCGTCTGTCACTGCTGCTGTTAGACCTTTAAGAGCATTCAAAGCCATTGAACAAAGCTTTAGGATACGTTCTCCTGGTGTTTTTTGAGCTTCTTCTGCTATGGTTTCTACAGCTTCAAGAGCTTCCTTTTTTTGAGCTTCTGATAGTATAGAATCATCATTAATTGATTCTTGTAAGGCAGTTAAAATAGTTGCTAAATCTTCGCCTTTTTCTGTTTTAATATCCTGAATTTGTTGGATAGTGTTGTTAATCTGACCGTTGAGGTTTACTAATGCCATACTTCCAGAATTCGTCAGATTAACGCCACTAAGATTAACATCTCCAGATGTGGTTTTATCTCCACTAACTAAATCGCCACTAACTTGAGGATTTTCATTTTTGCTTTCCATAATTTCTACCTTTTCTGAAGGGTTTAATAATATATTAGCTTTATGACCTTGAATGGATAATTCATTATAATAGTTATTTGTAATGCTCTGATGAATTGCTGGTTTGTCTGCGGTTGGTGAAACACCAATTTGTGCGAGAACTACATTCTCATCTTTTTGCTCTATTTTCCAGCGACTTTTATTGATTCCTTGATATTTATTTGCTGTTTTATCTAGAGCAATACCTAGAGCTTGCCAACCACCAAAATCAAAATTGTGTAAAAGTACATCTACAGTTTCTTGAAGTTCATCTATCCATCTTTCAAATTCACCATCTTGAAATTCTCCACTGTCTGGTTTAGGTTCTAAAAAACCGTGTTTTCCTTGCTTTATATAAATTCTTTTACAGTCAACTTTATCAAAGCAAGTACGACTATTTATACTCCAATCTTCTATACAGGTTTCTGTTAGGTTGGCTCCGGAAAAATTTACATCTAATAGTTGAGTTTTAGATAAATTTGCTGCTTCTAAATTAGCATCTGTTAAGTCTGCACCGTTTAAGTTTGCTCCTATAAGAATAGCTCCTGCTAAATTAGCCCCTTTTAAGTTAGCACCACTAAGATTTGCTCCAGTATAATCTTTGCCGGCGCCATCTTCTGGATTTGTAAGTAGTTTTCTGACATGGGGTTCTTCTAAAATTGTATCTTGCAGTCTAGATAATTCTAATCCTGTAACATTTTTAAAACTAGCACGAGTTAATATAGCTTTTCTAAAATCTGTGTGGGGTAAATGTGAATTATCGAAACAAGCATCTGTTAAATCAACACCGTAAAAAGATGTTCCACCTGTGGCGGATAAAAATATAGCTATTTTTTTTATCCATGCAAATTTTGGTGAACCTCTAATAGCTTTTTTGCCAATAATATAACCTGTGAAAATTATAGCTATTGTGAAGATGTTTATGAAAACATCTTCTAGTAAAACTTTTTCTTCCTTAGTTAAAACTATAGCTGTAAAGACGACACTAGCTAAAGTTAAAAATTGACTTAAAGTTCCACTGGTAGTATATACAGTAGTTATCAGTAACGCAATAATTGTTGTACCTAAATATGCTAAAGTAATACTAAATCCAAGAAATGGTAGGGATTCAATAATTATATTAGTTTGATATTCGCTGATAAATAAGAATATATTCGGAACAATGGTCAATATAAAAATTATAGAAATTCCAACTTTTTTAAAACCATTAATTGCTATATAATATAGGGAAAAAAAATAAGGCATTGAAGTTATTAAGATAGCTTCCTTTGTGTTTATATTAAAATCACCTATCTTTTGTAGCTCTCTCAAAACTTGACTTGCCACAAAACCTGAAACTAGAGGTATCACACTTGATAAAACACCCACTAATATTCCCCATAGTGTTATTAGTAACTTATGGATGTTTTTATGTCCTGCAGATGCATTACTAAATTCTTTATTTTGAATACTACCTTTAAAAGTAATACTACAAATATTCCTTGAGTCATACTTATTCATTTAGCTAATTCAGAGGTATTTTTGATTAACAACCAAAGTTACAATATTTACACCATACTTTTCTGTAATTTGAACGTGAATAAAAATCATTGGTTCTCGATCCTGTAATAAGATAAATGTCTACGTACTGAGTTCTCAGTAAATCTATCAATTCTGCTGAAGTACCTGTCTGTTGAATAAAATCAGCTTCAGTTTTATATTTTTTCCTAATATAAAAGTCTATATCAAACTTAAATAGAGGTAAATCTACTTCCCTTTTCTCCAGAGTATCGATATTACAATCTAAAGCACTACAAATTTTGTCAAGTTGTTTCTTAGTAGATGGCTCTTTTAATTTTTCTTTGCTTATAGGTTGAGTGCTATAAAAAGTTAATACTGATAAATCTACTCCAGATTTTTGACTCAACTCTTTCAACTTTTCAGATACATCACTACCTGGATACAACTCCTCTAGCCTGTATAATATCTTAAGTTGAATTGCTCCCTTTTCAATACTTTGTGGCTCATACTCATTATTAGAAATAATCATAGTTTTTGGTGCATCTTCACCCTCAAACCATCTTGTAGGAAATTCTTCTATCCAATCTTCTGTAGAGTTATCTGGATAAGATTCAACTTTAACTTCTTCTATCGTACTATTTTGCTTCTTTAACTGTAGAGCTTTTTTTGTCAGTTTTAGCCATGTCATAGTTATCTATCCTGAGACTAATTAATTCACTCATTATACTAAGCTTAAATATAGAAATAGAGGATACTGTTACATAATTTTACAACAAGTTCAATATCTGGTAACTTTGAGTAGAATAACTTAACTCAATTATCTATGCAAATTCAAACACCAGAATGGGTAAAACACGCTGTATTTTACCAAATTTTTCCAGACCGTTTTGCTAAAGGTGAACCACCCACTGAAACAAGAAAAGGAATAGATAAAGGTTGGTATCCCAGCACCGTAGAATCTTGGGATGAACCTCCTACTCCTCAAGGTTACAAAGGAGGAAACCTCTGGGGTGTCATTGAAAAACTTGATTATATTCAATCTCTGGGTGTTAACGCTATTTACTTCACCCCAATTTTTCAATCAACCTGCAACCACCGCTATCATACCCATGACTATTATCGAGTCGATCCAATTTTAGGAGGTAATGAAGCTTTAAGAGTATTAATAGATGCTGCTCACGATCGCAATATTAAAATTGTTTTGGATGGAGTTTTCAACCACGCTAGTCGGGGTTTCTATTTCTTCAACGACATATTGGAAAACGGTCCTCATTCTCCCTGGTTACATTGGTTTCGCGTTGAAGATTGGCCTCTGTCTGCTTACGATGGTAGTTTACCTGCAAACTATGTGGGATGGATAGGCAACCGCGCTTTACCTGTATTCAATCACGATAACCCGGAAGTGAAAGAATACATTATGCAAATTGGCGAATATTGGTTAGAATTTGGCATTGATGGTTGGCGGTTGGATGTACCGTTTGAGGTGAAGACTCCTGGGTTTTGGCAAGAATTTCGCGATCGCGTCAAAGCTATTAACCCAGAAGCGTATATTGTGGGTGAAGTCTGGAGTAACTGCGTACAATGGTTAGATGGGACTCAGTTTGATGGAGTGATGAATTATTTATTTACTGGTCCGACTATTGCATTTACCGCAGGGGAGCGCGTAGATATTGAAAAAGTTAAACACTGTGACTATATAGCATCTCCGGCTTTATCTGCTATGGAATATGGTCAGAAAATGCAGGAGTTGCTGCAACTGTATCCATGGGAAATTCAATTAACTCAACTCAATTTATTAGATAGTCACGATACTGCTAGATTTTTAACTATTGCTCAAAGTGATAAAGCAAGTGTGGAGTTAGCTACTATATTATTGATGACGTTTCCTGGTGCGCCAAGTATTTATTATGGTGATGAAGTTGGTTTACCAGGTGCATTCGATCCTGACTCTCGTCGTGGTTTTCCTGCTCCTGCAAAATGGGATAATCAAGTTATGGAATATCACAAACAGTTGATAGTTATTCGACATCAATATCCGGCTTTGCGTACAGGTGCTTATGAAGTGTTGTTTGCTGAGGGAAACGTTTATGTTTTTGCCCGTATTTTAGGAGATGAGGAAATTATTGTTGCTGTTAACATTGGTACAGAAGCAGTGACAGCAAATGTTATTGCTAGCAAGCTCAAATCTCAACCCAACAAAGTTATTTATGGCAGTTGTGAAATATCTTGGCAAGGAGAAGGTGATGCTAGTCAGTTACAGTTGAGTTTGCCATCTAGAAAGGGTTGTATTTTGAGTTGAAAATTTGATATTTAGGGTTTGCGTATGGAAAGTCTTTTTGTTGAGGTAGGGAGTAGGGAATATTTAGAAGTCAGGAGTTAGAGGAGTTATACAGAAGTTCCTTGACACAATAACAAGAAGTGATTTTTCTGCCATATTATATTGGATCGGTAAGCCCTATTTAATTGTTTAATTGTGATATCCGCTTAATTAATCTTCTTGCAAGAGAATTATAGGAGCAAATTTTACTGTGGCTACATAGTCTAAGGTAGTATCTAGAGTATATTGCAGATTTAAGATTTTAGGGAGTTGTTTACAAAGTCTTTAAACAACTCTCTTTTTTTTAGAGCGAGTTATATAAGGTTTACTTATTTTTTTTCCCGAAGTAGCTAATTTTCGGCTTTTTATTGCTGCGGTTATTAACTAAATTTTTTCTACTTCTTATCACTAAGTAAAAAATATCGAGTATATTTACGGTTATCAAAAATCCTCAGTTTTATTTGATTATCAAAGCTTTAGCTGTTTTATTTCGCTTAAAAAAAGTTTTGTAAAAATTAATACTTTAGATATAATAAAAATTTAACTGACTACAAATATTAACAAAATTAAGTGTTGATGAAGTAGTTAGTCTACCTGTTATCTTTTCTAACTAAAGAGCTATGATAAAAGTATCAAACCAGCAAAAACTTTCTGGAGTCAAACTATTATGAAAACTTTTAAATCTTATCTTCCTATACTATTAGCTACAGTAGGATTTGTTTCTCTACCAACAGCAGCTAGTGCGATTAGTTTCAAAGCAATGGGTGATAGCTACACAGACAACGTTTTTAGGTCAGAGTTAGAGTCAAATTCGTTCACAGAATTATTTGTTGCAGAAAGTCGCATTGGTCTAGCTGGAACTGGAGAAAAAGAATTGAAGATAAATGGTGATGTCGAAGATGGCGCTCCGGTTGCCGAACAAACAGATTTCAACTGGCAGAATGGGCAAGCTGTAGACTTCTCTCTAGACTATGATGGTAATGCAGTTACCTACACAGTAGGTGGCGTAACATTAAGCAGTAATGCTTTTAGTGGAAATGTGAATAAAATTTATCTACGGACTACTGGTTCTGGTGGAAATAAACAAGGAACTATGAGTTTAACCAATCTGACGTTTAACGGTGTATCACATTCTGGCTTGTCTTCTACTGGTACTTCTGACGGTCGTGATGTAGACTATTTAGCAATTACTGATATTAGTTCTCCTTTCAGATTTACTGGTACTTCAACTATGAGTTGGACAGGTAACAAACCCCAACGTAGTCACCTCGCTTATCAAATTAAGGTTGGTACATCCAGTACAGAGGAAGTACCCGAACCTCTGACTATTCTTGGTACGGTTGCAGCTCTGGGTTTTGGAGTTGGTTTCAAGAAAAAGCATTCTCAGCAGAAAGACAACTAGTACCACATCTTGGGGGTGTAGGGCTAACAACAGAAACCGAATAATTAGACAAAGTTTGACATAATTAGACAATTCTGGGAGTATGATTAAATTCCTGTCTAACTTATTAACTGTTTGAAAAACTATGTGTATCAGTAGCTTGAGTTCCAAGCGAATTTAAGCCTGTGGAGAGAATAAGTAACAGACTGCGGTCAGTGGTTCTCACAGAAGCAGGAAGCTAGCTCCAAAGCTTATGCAATCGTGTATGGGTAAGTTTGGGTAAGTTTAGTAGAACGGGAGATGAAATAGCTACTCAAGATAGCATGACTATTCAGAAAACGTCTACGTTGGGTTTCACTTTTGGTTCAACCCAACCTACAATTTTAGGTGTGTTTAATTACTAGAAAATATTCCCCGCTCTCTTAGTTGCTGCATAAAAAATTCTTCAAGACTAACTCTTTCTATATTCATTGTCATCAATTGAGCTTTCATTAAACCTAGACTTAGTAAAAATTCTTTGGGGTCTCCCTGCAAATGACCTTGCCAAAAATTATTCTCAAATTCTAAGTCTGGAATCCATTGTTTAAGTACCTTAAGATTGCCACTTTTGCCTTTGACATAATAGGTCTCATTTGGACCTAATATTTCATCTAAAGTTCCAATACAAATTAGTTCTCCTTCTGCTAAAATGGCGATGCGATCGCATATTTTTTCTACATCTGATAAAACATGACTGTTAAAGAAAATTGTCTTGCCTTGTTTTTTTAGAGAGACAATAATTTCTCTGATTTGATAGCGACCCATTGGGTCTAAACCTGACATTGGTTCATCTAAAAAGACTAAATATGGGTCGTTAATTAAGGCTTGCGCCATACCGACTCTTTGCAACATTCCTTTGGAATATTGGCGGAGTTGCTTTCTCATAGCTGTGGATTTAGATAACCCCACTAAGTCTAATAATTCGGGAATTCTTTGTCGTTTGATTGATTTGGGAATTTGAAATAATCCTGCTACAAATTCGAGGAATTCCCATCCGGTTAAATAGTCATAAAAGTAGGGGTTTTCTGGTAGGTAACCAATTTTTTCTTTGACGGCGCGATCGCCTATTGGTTGCCCTAATAACATACCTGTTCCAGAGGTAGGGCGTACTATTCCTAATAAAGTTTTGAGTAGGGTAGTTTTACCTGCACCATTTTGTCCTAAAAGTCCAAATGTTTCTCCTTGATAAACGGTTAAGGTAAAGCTTTTTAGGGATTCAATTTTTTGGTTCATCCAGAAACCAGTGCGGTAGAATTTACCTAAATTGGTAGTTTGCACCACTGGCAATTTTTCTGGTGTCTCTGCTTCAGTTGGAAAATTGACAACGGACTCCATAAATATTCAGTTTATATCTATAATTATGATTATGATAAACTGAATTTGAAATTTTATACAAATCCTGAATAGTTGAGAAATTATTATTTTTGGCGTTGCTGATGTTTTGCTATTAATTCACCTTTCCTTCGCCTTGTCTCGGCCCACACAATACCACTAAATAATCCTATTAACATCATTACTAACCATAAAAAACGCCATAAATTGTCAAAGAAATTGAGGGAAAAGATAATTATTAATAACATTCCTAAAAGCTGCATCAAAGCTATTCCGATAAAAGCGTACAATGAGTAAATTGATACTAAACTTAAGTATCCAAAAATAGCTGTAATAATTCCCCGTTCGCCTGTGCTAAGATTAGTTCCACAGACTGTACATGATGATGGGTTTCTAGGATTACGAAAGAAGGAATTCCATCCTGTATAACGGACGTTTAATTGTTTACAGTGAGGACAATGTATTTCTTGTCTTGCCATGATTTTCAGAGAGTCTATTTTCATAGCTCAACTAAATATTTGTTCTGAGTTAATACAAAATTTTAAAATGCCGATTATTTTACCAATGTTATCTATAAAATAATCGTTCAAGTCTACTTCAATAATTTGATTAGATAATTTGATAAATTTCCAGTTCGTTCCTGTAGTAACAGTGCCATAAATTTCTGTAATCTGATTATTTCTTTGTTGGTTAAATAATTGTGCTGCTATCATTTCTGCTATACATTGGGGTAATCCTGTTTGAATATTATCATTTTTAGCTTCTACTAAAGTAACTACTGGTGCTTTAATTAGAAGTTGTTCGGCAGAACGACTAATCAGAAAGTCACAAAAACCGTTTAATCCTTTCTCAAAATCAACGTTAAATTCTTTCCCAGAAAATATACTAATTTGGTATTGAAATTGTTTTCTCAGTTCTACTAAAATAGGGGTTACTATTAGCTCAGAACGAGCTTTTTCTGTATTGATAGCTAAAGCAAGTGGGATATTTTCTTGGAGGGTTTGGGCGAGTAGGTCGCTATATTTGGATTCTGGTATGTTTGCAAAAATGCCTATTTTGTCAGAGATAGTGATGCCAAATGTGGTTTCTAAGGTTTCTAAATTAGTGAATTGACTGTATGACATTTGAATACAGTTTCATATATGTTGAATCAGGAAAAAGGAATATAACTTCAGTGGTATAGAAAAGGCGTAGGTTGGGTTGAAGAATGAAACCCCAATTAATTTTCGCTAAGGCTACCACTCAACTCAACCTACATTTTCAGGTGTTGGTCAATCAAGGTATGAAAATAAAAATTGAACAATCTCAAATATTTGTTATTCAATACTTTAGCAATTACCAAAAAATACAAATCATACCCTAATTTACCAACGCCCATTTTCAGATGTGTCACTTAAATAGAATTAGTCGAAATATCACAGTTTTAAGACAGAATAGTGATAGTTTAAGTAGACTAAATTAATGAAATTAGTTAAATTAATTTGATGTCTGGATACTCAGCTACCATATCATCAGATGTTAAAGTATCACCACTAGCTTGAGGAGTCCACAAAACTTCTACTGCTAATAACTGTTCGCTAGAAATAGAACCCATTTGACTCAAGGCTCGTCTCAAATCTTCTGTACTATTTATAGTAGGCAGTTGTACTTTTCCTTGGGTACCAACAACAATGGTAACTACAATATATGCACCAGGTCCTTCTAACTGTTGAGTTACGAGTTCGCCATTAGTTTGATTTGTTGGCAAAGAGGTTTGAACGTCTTTAGTTGTTAGTTGATTATTGTAGTTAGAAAGGGTTTCTTCTGAAAATTTACTTCTTTCAGCTAACGCCCACTGATTAAATTTTGCTTCTGCGGAGTCTAACCTTGCTTGTTCGCTTTTGGCAACACCATAAGCCCAATATTCGGGGTGGCGTAATAAAGATAATGTAGCTTCTTGGAGAACTTGGGCTCTACCTGCAGCCGAACCTGTGTCTGCATTTTCTGCTATTCTGTCTAGGTCTGTTTGTAGACTGCGGGCTTCTGCTAATAAACCTACTTGTACGCGAGCAATGGAAACTATGGGGTTATTGCTATACCCATAACTTTCTGACTCATCTCCTTGAGTAACTTTTCGGAAAGTGTTGACTACGAAGTTAGCGATCGCAATGACAATCAAAATTGTGAATAAACTACCAAACCCACCAAACCCGAAGAATGGTAACAAGAAGGGAAAACCAAAACCGCCACCTGGGTAGTAACCTCCTCCAGGACTGCGAGTGGGTGGTGCATAGGTACGACTGGGCGCTCTAAATGACCCACCGCCAATACGACCTCCACTACGAGCTGCTAAAGCTCCATCTGCATGACTAAAGGCTAGGGTGAGGATGAGTCCAAGAACAAATACTGATTTGAGAATTCGTTGGATATTTGAAACCAGTTTTTTATTCATAAAATAACTATTATTATTGTTCTACTTCTTTAATTTATCGCTTTCTCTGCAAACTTAGCAGCGAATTAGAGATGTTTGGTTATTGGGATATCCGTACTTGAGTAGCTGAGGTTGTGGCAAAGACACGAAACAATTTCCTATCTTAAATTTTGGTAGTGGTGTACAAGTTGTACAAGTAGTGATATCCTCAAAAAATTCAAGTAGTCAAGGGAATAGGATTTTTTTGAAACTAAGAATTTAAGGTACTTTTTTTCCCAGTTAAGTTTTCCTCACTTCTACTCTAAATCACTACATCTACAGGACTACCTTAAATTCAAACAGGACTTACGCATTGAGATTATTTTGGCGTTGGTAATTGGTGGGATGATTTTCTACGATGGGTGATACCCACCAGTTAATCTAGTTAAATATTTAGAGGTATTAAAAACAGATTACTTTTAAATTTTCATCTCTTGATTTACCAACGCCATTATTTTCAATCATATTTATAGCAGTATAGTTTTTAGTATGCTCTATAAAACCGATATAGAACGTCACTATGTGACATTTTAATTTTTACTTCCTGCTATCCTACGGAATGCTACGCAAACAACTGAGACCGTAGGTGGTTACTCATCCACAGGTATTAACTACCTAGCCGACCGCATTCCTTAAATTTATATTCTATATCTATAAAAATTAAATGCGTAAGTCCTAAACTATTAACTCAACATCTACAATCGAATAGTGACAAAATTCAGCTAACCTCCTCCAACAATGGTGACTATCTCTAAATTGTCCCCTTCTTGCATTTCAGTTTTGTCCCAAAATTGCCGATGCAGGATTTCGCCATTGTATTCTACAGCCACTAACCGGGGGTTTAATCCTAACTGTTCGAGAAAATTGGGTAAGACTGTATGAGGTAAACAACTACGAGTTTCTCCGTTGACTTTAAGTATAATTTGATTTGACATTTTCTATCTCCCTGATGTTTTTTCAGGTAATACATTATGGGAACGTAGGGTTTGATAACGATTTAGTTGGGAAAGAAAATATTGGGTAACTAGGGTTGGTTGCTCTGCTTGCATAATAGCCCTAACTACAGATACACGCTCCGCACCAGAAGATAGAACTTCATCACAGTTCTGCATATCAATTCCGCCAATGGCAAACCAAGGAATGGGGCAGTTTTGAGCTGCATAACGAATATATTCTAGACCTGCTGGAGCTTTACCTAATTTAGTGGGCGTTTCATAGACTGGTCCCACTCCAATATAATCTGCTCCTTCTTCAATTGCTCGTCCCATTTCTTCTTGGTTTGTGGTAGAGCGACCAATTAATTTTTGCGGACCAAGTAGTTCTTTGGCAAGGTTAACGGGTATGTCTTCTTGGCCAAGATGGACTCCATCTGCATCGACGGCGATCGCTAGATCTACTCGGTCATTTACTATAAATAGAGCGCCGTAGCGATGGCAAATTTGAGAAAGTTTTTGGGCTTCTGTCAACTTTGTGATGTCGTCTGCTGTTTTGTCTCGGTATTGGACTAATGTTAGTCCTCCTTGAAGGGCAGCTTCTACTATTTCGGTTAATTTATCGGTAGGTGAGGTAATTAGGTAGAGCTGGGAGTTTTGTAATTGTTGATTTCTTTGGTATGCTAGTAGTCCACTTTCTATGGTGTAGACTCGATAACGTATTTGTTTAGAGGCTGAACCCATCTGTGGGTTGTAAATTTTTCCGTATTCTTCGAGAACTCGTAATGCTTCTTCTAGGCGACAAAAGTTGACTTGTAGAAGTTGTTGAACGTCTGCTCGGTATTCTTCTTGGGGATGGGTTAATTCTGTACCTGGGTCTCCTGGAGTGTTTCGGGACATTCTTAATTCTGTAGCATGCCAACTAGCTATTTCTTGACGTAGTTGTTTACATTCATTGGCCAGTTGTATACTGTTGAGACCAAAGCGACACCATTCTTCTATAATTCTCAAGCCTTCTCGCGCCCGGTCTAAGTTGGCATCTAGAATTCGGCGAACGGCAGGCTGCACTTTTTTATCCCAATTATATTTATCGCCCATAATAGCTATCCAATAGATTTTAATCCTAACTTTGTCAACATAACTATAACTTTGCTCCCTTAATTATTTTGGGAACAGACTATGACAATTTTTGCCATTAATTAATATAGATCGTTCTATAGTATAATATTGGCTGCAATAATCTTGAAGTTGGTTGTTGTCAAGGTAATTTTGAAGGGATTTGAGCTATGGGCATAATGGCTGAAGGACAAAGATAAATTTTTTTTAGGCCATTTATAGTGGGCTTTGATGAATTAGTTTTTTGGCTTTTTTGTGCGATCGCTAGGGTGGTAATCAAATTTTTAGGATGTATGTTCAACAATTAATTATTAATTATTAATTATTAATTATTAACAAATACCTCTCTTTACAAGGGATAGGATTGATGCTTAAGGAAAATTTTTCTTATTTCCTTTATCTCAGGGGAGGCTTTAGACCTGAATTTTTCGGTAAATTATGATTTTGGGTCAGATTTTTTGGTTGATAATTGCTCATCACAACAAAATTTTAGGGTGGGTACTTACGGCTTAAATTTAGACTATGAAAGAGATTTACCAATCCGTTGTAACGCACGATTTTAGATGTGTCAATCCACTAAAATAGCTTAAAGTTTTGTTTGGTTTGTTAGACCTGAATTTTTCGGTAAATTATGATTTTGGGTCAGATTTTTTGGTTGATAATTGCTCATCACAGTAGATAAGAATAGTTATATTTTTTTGTATAAATTAAGGATATTATGCAAAAATCAAATCAAATGCCAAAGTCAATCCACAAAAAAAGTACAAAATTAAGTACAAAATTATTTTTATCTAAACGAGTAAATTTATTGTTTAGTGCCAGTATTGGTGTATTTATATTTGGCATTACTGTCAATTATTTTAATGATAATTTGATAATTAATAAGGGAAGCAGAGCAATATCTAGAATTAGAGATTTGTTAGTTGTATCAACACAAGGTATTAATGCTGGGGATGAAAATGGAAATACACAACTACATAATGCAACTCTGGATAATCAATCTGAAATAGTTGATTTACTAATTACTAATGGTGCTGATGTTAATGTTAAAAATAATTCTGGTAATACGCCGTTACATTATGCAGGTAAAAGTCAAAAAATTACTGAGTTCCTGATTAACAATGGAGCAAATGTTAATGCTAAAAATAACCAGGGAATTACTCCTTTACATTATGTGCGAGAAGTAGAAGTAGCTAAAGTTTTGATTGCTAATGGAGGGGAGATAAATATTCAAAATCAAGCTAACCAAACTCCTCTACATTATTTGGTTGCTAATAATAGTTACTCTGCAGCAAAATTACTCATTTCTCAAGGAGCAAATATTAATGCTAAAGATAGTAAGAATCAAACTCCATTAGATTATGTGCAAACTGCAGAAATGGCAAAAATAATTATTGCTAATGGGGGAAAGTTTGGCGATAAAAAAGTTATTTCAAATGATGGTAAATATACTTTGCTACATGAAGCAGTAGCACTTGGGAAGAAGAGTTTAATAGAGCTACTACTTGCTAATGGAGCAAATGTTAATATTCAAGATGAAGATGGTAGTGTGCCTCTACATTATGCTCAGGATAATCCGAAAGTGGCTGAAATTTTAATTGCTAATGGTGCTAATGTTAATGCTCAAGATTGGGAAGGCAAAACTTTATTACATAAAACTAATAATCAGGAAGTTGCTAAATTATTAATTGCTAATGGTGCGGATATTAATGTTCAAGATAAATGGGGATTTACTCCTATTTTTACAAGTTCTGAGTCAGTGGCAAAACTACTATTTATTGAGGGTGCTAATCTGAAAGTGAGAATAGTTAATGCTGAAGATTCTGATGGTGCTACTCCATTACATTACGCTAAGTTAACTAAATTAGTTGAAGTTTTGATTGCTGATGGAGCTGATGTTAATGCTAGAGATAATTATGGTGATACACCTCTACATTATGCTAAAAATAATACTGTAGTTGAAATTTTGATTGCGAATGGGGCAGATGTTAATGTTAAAAATAATCAAGGTAATACACCTCTGCATCAGGTTGATAATCAAAAGGTAGCTTTATTATTGGTTACTCACGGGGCAAATATTAATGCTAAAAATAACTATGGTGAAACACCTCTAAATACTATAGAAAATCAGGAGGTAATAGAGTTTATTCAGGGTCAATTCAACAATTAATATAGCAATCCTATTTGATTTTTGTATAAAAATCTTACCGTTTTTACAGCGGTTTTCCTGCACGGTAGACCAGATTAGGGATGTTGCATGGAAGGTCCCTACTGGGTTTTGTTTATGGCTCCGGTGGTTCATCAAGAGCGAAAAGTGTTGTAGGGAACATGGAACAGGTGGGAGTTTCAGTTTTTTTTATCTACTTTTTGATTACCCGCAACCTATGGGCGGATTTCTATAGTTAATAATTAATAATTAATAATTAATTATTAATTATTATCTTTCTTTATAAAAAAAGAGCATTCACTAAAAGGAAAGTTTTTTATTTTCCCTGAAAAGGGGTAGTTTGAGACCAGAAATTTTCGGTAAATTTGCCATAGATAATAATTTGGGGTTATTGCAAAGTTCCTTTTATAGCTGAAAAAATCTGTTTTGCTTGATGTAGTAATACTTTTCCCTAATCCTCTATCTATATCCCCTCTTTACAAAAGTTAAAATATCTGTTCAAAAGACCTCATAATGAGAGATACTTGACAAAACTATAATCATTACTTGTATATTACAATTTCCGAGGTGGAAAGCCGTGATTCCAATAGCTGTCATTTCTTCAGATGGGAATAATCATACATATTTACAAGGTCAAATCAACTGTTTATCGCCTGTTTTAGCTATAGCATTAGTGGGGCTATTCACTTCTACAAGTTTGGCAGTGCCATTAACACAAAATAAGGCCCAATCTCCTGAGACTCACGCTCGTTCTCAGATGAATGTTATTTATGTTAGTTCATCGATTGGTAATGACTCAGGAGATGGTAGTAAAACAGTTCCTTTGAAAACTATTAGTTCTGCTCTGAAAAGAGCTGAACCTCATACAGTAATTTTACTTGCTCCTGGCAATTATACTAGACAAACAGGTGAAGTTTTTCCGTTGATTTTGCCGCCAAAAATTACTATTAAAGGTAATTATATTAATCGTGGGCAAAATGTTTGGATTGAAGGTGGAGGTGATTTTGACAGCCCTACTTTGAATCGTAAAAATGTGACAATTGTAGCTAGTAATGGCTCGAATTTAAGCGGTATAACGGTAACAAATCCTAATTTTCAAGGTTATGGTTTATGGATAGAATCTAATGGTTGTGTTATTAGTAAAAATACTTTTGTGGGAAATACTTTGAATGGTATTTCTGTGGTGGGTAGTAATTTGGCAATTATTCAGGAAAATGATTTTTCTGAAAATGGCGTAAGTGGGGTGACTATTTATGATAATTCTCAACCAGAAATTAGAGATAATTTATTTCAAAATAATGGAGTGGGAGTTAAAATATCTGATGATGCTGCCCCAAAAGTAGTAGGAAATCGTTTGGTTCAAAATAATAATGGAATTGTGATTCAAGGAAATTCACGACCTATTTTACGGGGTAATTATATTGAGGGTAATAGACAGGATGGAGTTGTAGCGATCGCTCAATCACTGCCAGATTTAGGAAACTCTCAAGCACCAGGTCGTAATACTATTCGTAATAATGGTCGGTATGATATTTATAATAATGTTGTCGGTAAAATTATTCCTGCTTATGGAAATGTTTTAGGAGGCGATCGTAATTATGGTAGTATTGACATCGCTGGAAAGATTCCACCCCCATCACCTATTCCTCCTATTGCTGTTCAAAATGATTCTAATTCTGTTGTAAATTCAACAAAAAGGAATTCAGAAAAAGAGCAAGATGGAGTAGAAATTGTCTCTACTGAATCAAACTTTTCTAACTCTGAAGAAAAAGCCAAAAGCCGAGATATATCTATATCTATATCTAATAATATTCGTTCCCAAACTATCTCAGAAAATTCAGCTACGGAGATGGTAATTATTCCGGTGCCTCCTCCAGATACCCAAATAAAATCTAGAGGTAATTTACAAAGTTTATTGCAAAATAATTCCAACTACCAAAATACAGGAGCAATTGAAGTTCCTGTATCATCTCCTGAGTCGCGGGGTGGTATTTGGGAACGTTTGCGTAATTTACCGCCAAGAAATTCTATCCCTAGTTTTGAGGAGACAACTCCACTTAATTCTGCTGCAATATTACCGGTACCTACAGCTAATATTCCTCTTGGAAGTGGTGGTTATATACCTCCTGGTATTAGCAGAAATCGAAATTCTGCACCTACTATGTCTAGACTTTCTTTAGGGTCTAATTCTCAAGATAGAGCTGTTGCTTTAGGATTACGTTTTCGGGTAGTTGTTAATTTAATTGGTTTTAATCAAAGGTTGAAGTTACGAAGGTTGGTGCCTGATTCTTTTCTGACTAATATTAATGGTAAGTCTTTAATGCAAGCTGGTGCTTTTCGCAGTCGTTTGGAGGCAGATATACTCTTAAGAAAACTCAGAAATAATGGTTTGAATGCTGAGATTTTACCTGTGAAGTAATTTAGTTTTTTTAATTGGTTTTCTGATTGGTATTAGCGGATAAGGGCGAAAGTTTTGAGCGACAATTTTTTGTACTATTTGCTCTGTAATAGTTCATAAAAATATAGTCAAATATGACATATTTTTATTTTGCCAGTTTTACCTTGACTGGGTGTTAGCGTTTGTGTAGGATTCCGTAAGGAAAGCTCCTCCGAAGGAGGCACTACAATACCCTCTATCCTATGGTCAAAGACATTTGGGATTGCTTTTCTCATAATATTCAAAGAACCATTAACATCAGTATTAATCAATCTACCAAAACCTGTGCGATACAAACCCCTTTTCACCCTTTTTCCACTAAAAGTTGACTGATTTTTCTCACCGTTTAAGTACACAGGAATTGCATCATTATCCATAAAACTTGCAATTGAAGTATAAGATTCTTCGGTTAAAATTACCTTAATTCCTACCATTTTGGCTTTATAAGATAACATTTCTATTAACTTAGTATGGGGAATTTGAACAAAATTTTGATTGTTCTTTTTTCCTAAATTAATCTCCTGTTTCCACTCCTGATTTGGGCCAATTATCAGAATTCCTATTTTCTGAGTGATGAGGCTATTAATAATCAAACGAGATGTTTTATGCAGATAATCATTGATTTTAAATTCTCTTTTATTCGCTAGTTTTCTTAGTCTCTGACTTGATTGATTTTCTCTTAGCAGACCTTGAAGACTGCTTCTAACCTTCTTATAGTATTGATTGATAGATTTTAACGGTCTGCTTCCCTTCTATCTATACTTCTTTTTATATAGAATCCGGTTCAACGAGTGTATGTTCATAATTTGATAATTACTTCAAGGCTTCAATATCCTCACCCCCCCCATCTCTCCCAACTATATAATAAGTATTCAAGCGGATTTGATATTATGTTTCCTTTACAAAAAGTCTCTAAAACAAATTACCTCAAGTTTTTGAGAATTGCTACATCAAAAACTGTGAGGTATAGCTATCAACTAATTTTCAACTAACATTTATTTTAGAAACCTAAAGCTAAAGCTCCTTGATAGAAAATGAAACTACCAACCCAAGCTAAAACTAATGGAAATACTAAAGAAAGTAGAGAAAATTTCCATGATTTTGCTTCTTTAATTAAGGTGGCTAAAGTAGATAAACATGGGGTATAAAGCAAACAAAAAATACAGAAACTATATCCTTGAATAAAAGTAACTGTCTCGGCAATATTGGTACTAACATTTTGTTCGCTCATGCTGTAAATAACTGCTAATGAACCGACAACAACTTCCTTAGCAATGAAGCCAAAAAATAGAGATAATGTTAAATAAGGATTGATGCCAATAGGGTCCATAATAGGACTCATTAATTGACCAATTTGACCACCAATTGTATCTAATCCTGTTGCCCCTGGAGGTAAACTTGTAAGTACCCAAATTGCAATACAACCAGCAGTAATAAAGCCAGATGCTCTAAATAAAAATTCTCTGACTTCTCCCCAACTTCTCAGAAAAACTTGTTTTAATGTAGGTAAACGATAAGGAGGTAGTTCTAAAACGAAAGGTTCTTCATTCTTATATATTCCTTGAAATAATGCTGCGGTGAGAATAGCAACCAGAAAACTGAGGATATATAGAGAGAATAAAACAAAGGCTCCATTGCCATTAGGAAATACTGCGGCAATGATAAATACAAATACTTGAAGTCGTGCCGAACATAAACCAAAAGGAATAATTAACATGGTTAATAGTCGTAAAGCACGGGAACGCATTACCCTGGTTCCCATTAATGCTGGAACATTACAACCAAACCCCATTATATGCAGTACAAAACTACGTCCGTCTAAACCCATTTTTGCCATTAAAGCATCCATTAAATAGGCGGAACGTGATAGATATCCACTATCTTCTAGCACTGCCATAATTATAAAAAATACGATAATTAAAGGCACAAAAGAAGCGACTGTAGTTACCCCCGCCCAAACCCCATTCATTAGAAAGTCTTCAACTAGCGGTGGAAAAATTTGAACTATAGGTTCAACAATTGATGATTGTAACCATTCAACCACAATTTCTAACAGGTCTATTGAAGGAAGTGCAATATTCCAAACTGCCCAAAAAACTAGGAACATTCCGAGGAAAAATAAAGGCAAACCCCAGACAGGATGAAGCAGAATTTTATCAACTTGAGCTGTGAAATTTTTTGCTATTTCAGAGGGAATAACCACAGCTCCATTTAGGACAGTATCTATTTCCTGAACCGAAATATTTTCGTCTGCTTTTAAGATATCTAGTTTTGTTGAATTTTGACTCTCTTTTAACTGTTCGGAAATTGCCATATATGCGTTCATATAACCTTTGCCATATTTAGCACTGATTAGAAATACTGGCATTTCCAAACGTTGAGATAATTCTTCGGTGTTTATTTTAATTCCATATTTTTTGGCTTCATCTGACATATTCAGCATTAAAACTGCGGGTAAACCAAAGGCTTTTAGCTGCAATGGAAGGAGAATTTGACGGTCAATTTGTGAGGCATTAATAACGACTATTACTAAATCAACAGGATTATTTTCTAGAAATCTTTGAACGACTTTTTCATCTTCGGAAAAACCGTTGAGATTATAAACTCCTGGCAAGTCTACAAATTGTGTTGTTTCGTTATTTATTTTGACCTCAGCTTGTAAGATATCGACTGTTATTCCCGGCCAATTTCCTACATGAGCAGAAACTCCTGTAATTCGATTAAAAAATGTGGATTTTCCAGTATTTGGCATCCCTATTAATGCAACTCTTTTTGTTGGATTAGTGGATGATTTAGAGATTGTTGCTGTATTGTTATGACAAGTCATTTTAGTTATTAGTTATTAGTTATTAGTATTTCCTACTATCCTAGAGGTTTGTTTTCCTAATCCATTTTTAGTTAGGTTTGGAGACCAAACCCCTACAGTTTTGTTTGACAAATCATTGACCGAATAATTAATAATTATTAATTCAATAATTCCGGTTGAAAGCTTCCTCTTTCCAGGGAGAAAATGCTATTATATTTCCTTGTTTTCAATTCCATTACGGTTTTAACCAGAGGTAATTATCCATTATCAGTTAACAGTATTTTCTACTATCGTAGGAGTTTGGTCTCCCAACCCATTTTTAGTTAGGTTTGGAGACCAAACCCCTACAGTTTTGTTTGACAAATCATTAACTGAATAATGAATACTTATTAATTCAATAATTCAGTAGGTAATTATCAATTTCCATTATCAATTATCCATTATCAATATTTCCTACTATCGTAGGGTTTTGGTCTCCTAATCCATTTTAACTTGGGTTTGGAGACCAAAACCCTACAGTTTTGTTTCACAAATCATTGACTGAATAATGAATAATTATTAATTCAATAATTCCGGTTTAAAGCATCCTCTTTCCAGGGAAAAAAATTGCTAGGATATTTCCTTAGATTCAATTCCGTTACGGTTTTTCTTGAGGTAATTATCAATTATCAATTATCCATTATTATCAGCTATAACCTTGAAAAAATAAGGACTAGAAAAGTAAGGATTCAGCTATTAGCTAGCCTTTTTTCCTTCGGAATACTCCGCAAACAGAGGAGCTTTCCTATCGGAATACTGCGCAAACGCTAACAGCGTCAGCTTTTTAATCAAAAAAGAAAACATTTGGTTAATTTCTACTATGCTACTATAGCAATCCTCCGCATATTCGTGGCAAAAATCTTACTGCTTTTTAGGAAACACTTAACTGCTGGGAGTTTAAACTTTTTTATTGACTTTTTAATTACCCCCAACATAAGGGCGGATTGCTATATATTTTTAATCAGAGAATTGAAGCACAATAGCGACTAGCTCTAGTTATCAACTAAAAGTAATGAAGCTATTAGCTGATAGCTGACCGCTGACTACTGAATGCTTACCTATAAAATTACTTTGGTTCTATCTCCAGATTACCATCTTCATAAAGTAAGATAGCAAACTCAGTCCATTCTGTTTGATTAGTAAAATTATTAGGCTTAACTAAATTTGGCAGTGGTGTACTACTCAGATGATTTTTTGCTATTTCATTAAACGCTTCATAAGAAATAATAGTTCCGTTTTTATCTACTTTAACTATATAAATTGCTGTCTGTTTGACTGGTTTTTTCCAGTTGTTATCAATATTAGTATAGAGTTTTTCTTGTAACCTGCTAATTTCTTGTTTGTCAGTAATTTTTTTACCAATTGACTCTACACTTTCGCTACTAGAATTAGTTGTTATTGTTAGTTGATTGCTGGTATTTTCAGTAGGAGCTTTAGTTGTCGTTTCCGGGGAAGTAGATTCGTTATTTGCTGGAGCTATTGTTGGCGCAACTTTGTCTACAACTACAGTCTCTAATGTTGGATTTTCTGTTAATTCTGTGGTTGAGTTAGCCACAATATTAGCAGCATTTTGAGGTTGATTAGCTTGCTCAATATTACTATTATTTAGGAGTTGATAAAGTTGACCAATAACCAAGAATATAATAGAAATTAATATGAGGAATGAGATAGTTTTAACTTGTGAGATTAACTCTATTATAGAGTTGGGGACTATTTGAGAACCTTGGTAATAATTTATCTCATCATCCTCATCTGTCTTAATAACTATCATTTCTGCTTCATGGGATCGGATAGCTATTTCTGTAGTTGCTCCCACTCGAATGTGTAACGGCCCATTAAACCCAGCCTTTCGTAAAACTTGCACTGGTTTATCAGAAATTACTCCCATTGCTGCTAGTCTCTGAACTATTCCTTGTTCGCGACCAATACTTAGGACTTGATCGACTATTGCCATTTGTCCTGTTCTCAAATCAGCTACATTCATTTCTATTACCTCCGATTTTATGATTATTTTATTTATTAAAATTATTAGTATATTATCTTAGCTACTGTCCCATATTGTAGTTATGAAATATATAATAATTCGCATTTCGATACATCAGCGATCGCCTAGTTTTGCTTGTGTGAGTGGGAAGTTAGTTTGTCTTATTCATAGTTAACTAAGTTCATGGTCGTTCTCCTTTTCCTAAATCTAGCTATTGTCTCCTAAAAATATAAATTCCCGTACTTTCTCTTTATTTATCTGTATTTTAATTTTGGCATAACCTATTTTGATAAGTATGCTCTATTATTTTTTTTTAACTATTGAGATTCTTTTTTATTAGATTGAATTTTAATTACGGTGTACTCCAAGTTAGCTCACGGGGTAACAAGCACCTCGAAACTATTGTTGGATAAGGGTTTAACTATCGTTCAGGAGGGTGAAAAATTGCCGGATTTTTTGAGAATGATAGTTATTATGTGGTGAATTTACTTGAATAATGAGTCAATCTAAGCCAGCTCAGAAAACTTAATTGAGCTTTAATTAAAAATTTTTTGAGCATCAATTAAAAATTTCAGCCCTCGAATAGATTGTCACATTTACCAAATAATTAAAAGTTAGGATAGCTAAGGCTTTTAGAGCTTTTTATCTTCAATTTATCTCCTAGTTATTGGCTCTTATTGGCCTCAAAATACGAAAATTTTCTGCTGAAATTCCAGAAAATTTCTTCACATAAAATGGCCGAAACCGTCGCCTGTTCCCCACACTTCTCTGTCTCCGCATCTCCGCGTCACCCTGTCCTACTCCTACCAACCAATTTTTTCAGCAGACCCTAATTAATTATGTTTATGTACCTAGCTACTCATTTAAGAATAAAAAAATAAATTATATATTTTATCCGTAACTTATCAGTTTAATTATTTCCCGACAAATAGAAACTTCAATATAAATACAATTGCTAATACCCACATCGCAATAGTGGTTTCATGGAATTTCCCTTGAAAAGTTTTGAGAATAGGATAAGTAATTAAACCCATGGCTAATCCATCGGCTATAGAATAACTTAAAGGCATAATTATAATTGTTAAAAATGCGGAAATAGATTCGGCTGGATCGTCCCAATTAATATTACGAATACTTCCCATCATTAATACTCCTACAATTAATAAAGTAGGTGTAGTTGCAAAGGAAGGAATTGCTGATAATAAGGGAATAAAAAATATAGATAAAATGAATAAAAATCCGACAACAACAGCAGTAAATCCACTACGTCCTCCCTCAGAAACACCGGCAGCAGATTCAATGTAACTTGTAACTGTAGAAGTACCCATTATTGCGCCAAATGTTGTGCCGAGTGCATCTGCCATAAATGCTTTATTTAAGTTTAATTCCTCTCTTCTTTGATTAAAATATCTGGCTTTTATTCCTAATCCTGTTAAAGTACCTACTGTGTCAAATAAATCAACAAATATCAAAACAAAAATAATAGTAATTAATTCCCAAATATTAGTTTTGACTATATTTTCTAAACCAACAAATGCTTGACCAAATAAATGTGTTGGTAACTGCGGTAAACTAATAATTCCTTGAGGTAAAGGTGCAATTCCTAAAATCCACGCTAGTAATGCTGTTGCTAATATTCCCCATAGTAATGCTCCAGTAATCCGCCGAGCAACAAAAGCTGAGGTAATTATTATTCCAGCGATCGCTACTAAAGTTTCTGGTTGATTTAGATTACCTAAAGTGGTAGTTGTAGCTGCATCAGTGACAATTATTTTGCTACTTGTTAGACCTATATAAGCAATAAATAAACCTATTCCTGATGTGGTCGCTTGTTTAATACATTCGGGAATATTATTAACTATTTTAGTGCGAATTTTGCTAGTAGTTAAACCAATAAAAATTAAGCCTTCTATAAAAACAGCAGCTAAGGCAACTTGCCAAGAAATTCCTAACTTTAAAACTACTGAAAAAGTAAAGTAAGCATTTAATCCCATACCTGGTGCTAGAGCATAAGGATAATTCGCATATATTCCCATAATTAGGGTTGCAAATGCTGCCGATATTGCTGTAGCAATTACCAATTCTCCAAATAGATCGCCAGAGCTTTCTAAAAAAATTGCTTTGGATAATATGTCAGGATTTACTACTAAGATATATGCCATTGTGACAAAGGTAGTTATTCCTGCGATTATCTCTGTGTAGAAATTGGTTTGGAGTTGATTAAATTGAAAAAAATTAGTAATAATTCCTAATTTATGTGACTGGTGATTCTCTGAAGTCATTTCAGTTAGTCTCTTTTCCTGCGGAATACTGCGCAAACAGAGGAACTTCGTTAACAGTTATAGTGTTTCTCCAGAAGGGTGAGGTACAGTTTTTTTCTGATTTTATTCTCCACTCCCCATCTTCCCTACTCGCTACTCCCAAAACAAAGGAATTTTGTACCTCACCAGTACGGGAATTGCTATATAAGTTATCAATTATCAATTATCAATTATTAGTTAACAGTACCTCCGAATGAAGCTAAAGGCTTGAAATACTGAATTTGATTTTTTTTCATTCCCGGAAAAGGGGAAGTTTAAGACCTTAGTTTGTGGTCATATTGCTACCTAATAATTGATAATTTGGATGATTATTATATATTGTTTTGTCTATTTTGTCAAATAAAAAAATCTTAGTTTCTGTGATAGTAAAGACTGTTTTTATCAACCGAGAATACTTTGATATCTCAGTCTTTCAAGATTTTGAAAATATTATTATACCTCCACTTTAGTAATATTTAGCAATTTTTGATTTGTCTTTGCATAAATACATAAACCTTTGTATTATTATCATTTTTTTCACATTGAATTTTTTCAGAGAAAATTGCTCTTGTCAAAACCATGCTGTATAATTGTTTATATATTCATAATTTATTTAGAATTCTTGTAGTAATTACTACAAAATACTAATAATTGATCGGGCTTGGAAAAACTAATATTTTTTTACTACCTCCTTATACCATAAAAGTTCTTTTTTCCGAACAGTAAATCAAAAAAATACTTAGTTACAAGTTACTTGAATAGGACTTACACAAAACAAGATTTTTCTGTCATTACAAACAACAGTCAAGGCATCTCAAACTTATAGTTGGTATTACAGATTTGTCAATCTTGTTTAATGCTCATATCTAAAAATATCAAATGACTAAATAAGTTTTAGTTAGTCTAGAAAATCAGACAAATATCTAAGTTTAGTTTCTAACTGGTACAAAATTACAAGGTAAATTTAACATGACAAGTCAAATACAATTACTCCCTCAAAATTCAGCACAAAAATCTACATTTTTCTCTTTAATAGCATTATTAGTAGGATTATTAGCTGTATCCTTAGCAGCAATTTTCATTCGATTAAGTGAAAGAGAATTAGGACCTGCTAGTACAATATTAGACCGCTTTGTTATCTCTGGTTTAGTCTTGTGGTTTTGGAGTAATTTCCAAGCTCAAAAAAATCAATCATCCGCTAATAAAAACAATTCAACTTATACATTTCGTGAGTGTATTTGGTTATTAGCTGGCGGTTTTACTTTTGCTCCTAGTTTAGTTCTTTGGGCATGGTCTTTAACCCAAACTAATGTAGCGAATTCAACTATACTTCATAATATGATTCCCATCTTTACTGCTCTGGGAGGATGGATGTTTTTAAGTCTTCGTTTTGACCGTAGATTTTTAATAGGAATGGCAATAGCTATAGTCGGAGCAATTGCAATTGGAGCAGATGATATACAAGTAGATTTACAGCATTTTGCTGGCGACTTAGCAGCATTTTCATCTGCAATTTTATTTGGTGCTTACTACTTATTAATTGAACAACTTCGCTCGAAATTTTCTGCAACAACTATCTTATTATGGACTTGTATAGGTGGTAGTTTATTTACTCTTCCTATTGCTTTATTGACGGAAGATCATATTTTACCTTTTTCTTGGGAGGGATGGTTATCAATTATTGGTTTAGCAGTAATTGCTCAAGTTTTAGGTCATGGATTTGTTACTTATAGTCTGAAAACTTTTTCCTCTGGTTTTGTTGCTTTATGTTTTTTATTGGAACCTGTAATTACTGCTTTAATTGCTTGGGGATTATTCTCAGAACAACTTACTATAATTAGTTGGTTAGGATTTTTTATTGTGTTATTAGGATTATATTTAGCTCAATCAAGTCCTTCAATTCAGAAAGCTAGTCATTAAAGTAGCACTCAGCAGTCAGCTATTAGCTATCAGCTTTTCAAGGTTTATTAAAACTCCTATTAACAAGCACCACTATATTTGAAAAATTAGTGGAATGAGGAACTTAAACCCTTGGATTTTTAGCTGTTAACGTAGTTCCTCCGCAGGAGGCTAGCT
>JASJEE010000173.1 GCA_030064835.1 Microcoleaceae cyanobacterium MO_207.B10
GCTTTTATCGCAGTTTTTACTGGAAAATAATAGATTAAGTTCAGTATAGTTTCCGTATCTATTTCAGCCAGAATATCTGTATTCTATGTTAACAAAAACTGCTATAAATACGGCATATTTCGGGCTGATGATGTACAAGGGGTGAATTGAATATCTTGTAGTGCGGGCAGATTGCCCGCTAGTTGTAGACCTCACAACATCGGGAAGCGCTGTATTTTATTAGGTAAAGTTATGAAGTAGGTGATAGTAAAAAGTAGGGTTTCGATATAAACTGCAAAACCAAAAATTTAATTTCAACAAAAAATTAGAACTATTCAAAATCACGAAATTCTACCCTACTTAAAGCAACTATCAAAAGCTAAAAAAATCAGTCTTTGTCTGGAATTAATTTACTTCAAATCTAGTAAACCACTTGTTTTTAATTTAGGATTAAAACGAATATATTCCTGTAAACCCCTTGCTTCTAATACTGCTAAAATCTCAGCTTCAACTCGCCTAGCTACGTTTTTTAATAGTTTCTCTTTGGCAACTTCATCTATTAATGGGTCTTGATATTTTACTATTTCTGTTTCTGTCATTTCTTGTTTAGCATCTATTGCTTGATTCCATTTGGCAGACTCTCCATTATTACCTACAGGCAGAGAATTATTTTCAGCAATCCAAGCAGCTTTTATCTCTTCCAATATAGTCCGATTTGGACGCTCAATAGTTTGTACTTTTAACCAATAACAACTTTTTGGTTGACGTACTAAATGTTGTCTTAAACTCTGATATACATCACGAGAATAACCTACAAATAAAAGTTGTTTTTCTTCGTCAAAAATTCCATAGACACCTATTTTCCCTTGCAAGGATAATGGTAATTTTCCTTCCTGATCAATATATGGTAAATATTCTAAGTTGGATAGGTTTGGTATTTGTGTTTCGGTAGTAGTCATTTTTTTGTTGTAATGTGTGATTTTTTGTTGAGTTTAATTACATCTATAGTGATGTGCAATTAAGTGAAATACTTATATGGTTTCACGGAATTCAAAACTTAGCAGTCAGACATAAGTAATATTTTATCGACTATAAACTTTGACTCTGGAGTAATTTTAGGGAATTATTGCACGACCCAATTAAATTCTGTATATTGTCACAAAATTGATTGGCTTAAATTGATACAAGTTGATTAATGTTGAGTGATTTTATAGATAGCACAAAGACGACTTGGTTGAAATATTTTAGCATTAAACATGAAGTTAGGGGGCACATTAATAATAATATAATCATTGGATTCGTGATACTTCTCAAATTCTTTTGGCATCCCTTTTGGTGTTTCTTTGCTATAAGGAACTGGTTGAAAGATTAATTCAGTAAATTCTAATTTTTGGCATGACAATTGTGATGTGATTTGTGCAATAAACTGTTCAGTTGTTAATAACTTGAACAGGGTATTTTCAGCTTCTGGTAATAAGGTGAAACTACTATCAAAGTTTTCGATGATTTTCAGACCCATTTTAATTTTCCTTTTTCAGCGATTGTTTATCTGGACTATGGCTGTTTAGATAGTATAACTTGTTGCTCTCACATAAGAAATACCCTTTACTTATATTAGTATTTGTTGGATTTAACTCAACTATTATCAAAGAATATGAAGAATTATTAAAAATATCAATTGATACAGCAACTTATGATAAAGTTAGCAAGTAAAAATTAAATTGAATATTATTGACCTTAAAGCATCTAACGGGGATCAACTTATGGAAAATACTGAAGCATCATCAACAGATTTGAATCATCCCCAAAGTCAGCATAATTGGCTACAAATAGCAGAATATATTGCATTAGGGGGTTCAGTTGGAGGTTCAGGTTTAGCATGGTTTTTTGAACAAGTTTTGTTTGCTGCAACTCCGATCACATTGGCTTTGGCTTTGAATATATTTAACCGAAAACAATTTGAAGAAAAAATACAAAAACACACTGATAATCAAGTTGAATACTGGACAACTGAGATTAATTCAGTTGTTCACCATATAGAAACCTTGCCAACAAAAATTAGTGAGCATGGCTCAAATTTTACTTTAAATTCATCTAACAATTTATCAAATGTTCCCACAGTAGCAGAAAATCTTGAATATAGTACAAATACAAAAGAAGATTGGGAAACAATAAATCTTAAATTCTCAGATATTGATGAAGAACTACAGTCATTAAAAGATTTAACTACAGATTTACAACAGCGTTTACTTGATGGTTTACAGTCAATAAATAGTACGTCTACACAAAATGAAATTGATGAATTACAGCAACAAGTTACAAGATTACAAGAACTAAATCGAGATGTTGTGAAGCCATATTTTATCCGTCTAATTCGTGCTGTCAAGCAATTGCAAGAAGCCAACAAATCCTAATTTTTTAAGATAATTTTTTAATAATTTATTGATTATAGGCTTTTGCTCCGGACATAATATAATTTCAAATCAGGTTATCATTCATTACCTTTTTCAAATTCTTCTCTAACCCTGCTGCACTTCTACCTTACTTCTCTGATAAAGTTCCTATCTAAACCGGATTTAGTATAACCAACTTTTTTGGCAAATCCCGATATTAGTGTCAAGCTTTCACTTGTTTATCCTCAAATACAACCCCTTCAGCTAGTACCTAATAACCTAGAATATTTCATCACTCAAATATAATTCCTATATCCAATTAAATTCTCTTAACTCAAAATCTTGATTAATGTGTTGATGAATGTACCACTATTTTAACTGTCTACTTTCTCCTTCACAGAGCCATTCTCGATTAAATAATTTCTCTTCACCCCTACTGTATTCTCTACAACAAAACCAAATCATATTACTAAAAATTACTTACTTATAATCTCCTACTTTAGTACGATGCTCAAATGATCATTATTAATCTAAAGTCAAATTAACACACAAATTTTTCCCTACTGGCAAATTAAATAGCTTTACTCGGTAAAATTGCTGAGGTATTTTTCACCTTGTATTTTTGAAAGTGGATGTGACATCAAAAACACTGTCACACCCTAGAATTTTAAATGCCTTGATATTAGAGAGAATCAAAATTACAGACCTTGCACCATGATGAATTAGTTATAATGATTATTATTCAAAATTTTTTCTCATTCTTATTAATAGGATTAGCGACTATTTACGCTGTTGCTTTTATATTGCTGAGGTTGCTGCAAAATAGATTGATATTCAAACCTAAACCACTGGTATTAACCAACCCTGCTACTTTTAACCTTCCCTATGAAGAAGTTTGTCTGTCAGTCCCCAATTCCAACAACCAAAAAATATGTGGTTGGTGGATTCCCCAAACTCAACCCGGTGCAAAAGTTGTCCTCTATCTACATGGTAACAGTGGCAATATGGCAGCCCAGGAGAAAAGTTGTAATCTTGATCGGGTTGCTAAATTATATAAGTTGGGATTTTCTGTATTTATGATTGACTATCGGGGTTATGGTAATAGTAATGGTCCGTTTCCCACAGAAACTAGAGTATATGAAGATGCTTTGATAGCTTGGAATTATCTCACTCAAGCCAAAAAATTATTACCAGAAGACATATTTATTTATGGACACTCTTTGGGAGGAGCGATCGCTGTTAATCTCTGTCTGCAACAACCAAACGCAGCAGGGTTAATTGCGGAAGGTTGCTTTAGTTCCATCAAAGATATGGCTAAATACAAACGACGTATTCAGATATTTCCCCTAAATTTATTGATAACTCAGAAATTTGACTTCATTAATAAAGTGAAATCATTGCAAATGCCAGTGTTTTTTATTCATGGTATGAATGATAAAATTGTGCCTGCAACCATGAGTCAAAGATTATTTGCGGCTGCACCCGAACCGAAAAAACTGCTATTAATTCCAAATGCTGGACATGATGATTTGACCCAAGTAGATAGCGATCGCTATCTAGCAGCTCTACAAGAATTTTTTAATCATATTATTAATAAGGATTATCATCTCTCTCAAGAATTTATTCATTAAATAAAAGCTATTGCTGTGTTTGCTTGCATCGTTACCAAACCTGGCAGCATACTTTTGAGGATAGCTATATTACAGAGGTTTTCATTTCGGTAGGGACATTGCATCCAATCCCTACTGAGTTTTGTTTATGGGGATGTGGTTCATCAAGAGCGAAAAGCACTGTAAATATCTAACGTAATACCAAATTCAATAAAAATTGTTACAGTCAAATCCGGACACTAAAGGATAGGAATATTTACACTTATTCTCATTCATTCGAGCCACCTAAAACCCAACACCTAACACCTAACACCTAGAAACCAACAAATGTAGGAATATTTTATGAAAATGGTATAAGCATTTAGCCGTAAGGTTTTATCCTGATTAGAGGTTAAATATAGTTTTGCACTGAAGCATTTTGATGAATATTGTCATATTATAACTTAATAGATTAAATTACAAAAATCCTGAGAACTATTTCTCAATTATCGGTCAATTTTTCCTGATAACAAATAGTTTGGGGAAACTTGTGTGAAATTAATCTTAATTTTTGGGTAACCAATTAAAAACTAATAAAAACTAAACAGAAGGTCAAGAAAAATGTTATTAAGTGAACTACCTTATTTCTCTGGTTTTGAAACTGTGCCCCCAAAATATCAAATAAAGCTGTGGTCAGATGGCTTACCTTGGTATTATAAAAATGAACAAAATCAAACCAATGGAGTAGTAATTTGTTTGCATGGATTTACAGCTACTCCATACGAAATTCGCCCTGTAGGAAAGACTTGTTTAGAAAGAGGAATTGATGCAGTTGCTCCTCTATTACCCGGTCATGGTTATGCTCAACTTGCAGCACAAAAAACGGAGTTTTCTAAAATGACCAAAGAAGTCATGTTTGAGGCAGTGCGTCAAGAAATTAGTCGAGCTAGAAAACATTATGAATTTGTCGGAATTTTCGGTCATTCTATGGGTGGAGCCATAGCCTTAACAATGGCAAGTGAAGGTTTAGTAGATGCTTGTACTGTTACAGCACCAGCCATTAAATTACCGTTTAGAGTTGAAATTTTAACAGGTTTACTGGGTTGGGCAAATATTTCTCTGCCTAAAAATCCTGACAATTTTAATAATCCTAATTATTTATTTGATAATTCCAAAGCTGGTTTAGCGCTCCAAAGAATAGCCTTACATTCTCGTCAATATTTATCTCAAATTACCTGCCCTACATTAGTAGTTCATTCCCATAATGATCCTTTGATTGATGCCATAGTTGTGCAGTGGATTAAAGCACAAGTTAAAGGGACTTTTGAAGCAGTTTGGTTTGATGAATCTGGTCATGTGATGACATTAGATGTTAAAGGGAAAGAAGTTGCTGAAACAGTCGCTCAATTTTTGGCTAAACAAATCAAATAGTCTGAATTTAGTAAGGATTTCCTCCGGAATGCTGCGCAAACAGAAGTCAGCTATCAACCATCAGCTATTAGTTATTAAATCACTGTCTTGAAGGTGGGAAAATCATACCAAATCCAAGAAAGATTGTTACAGTAAAATCCGGACACCAAAGGAGCGGAATATTGACACTTATTCTATTAATACCTAAAACCTACCACCTAAAACCTAAAACCAAGCAATGTAGCAATATTTTATGAAAATGGTATTAGTGGGGAATTAGATTAACAAAATAATCACCGAAAAATTCTGGTATCAAGCCTCCCCTTTTCAGGGGATAAAAAAATAAAATATTCCCAAATTTAAGCATCTGGATTTCCTACGGAATGCGACGCAAACAGCTAGAGATACTAATAAATGTTAACTGATAACTGAAATGACCCTGATGCCAATAGCCTTTCCAACTTAATTATTAATTACTAATTATTAATTATTTTGACTTTTGGCTTTTAACTGAATAAAATATAGGACATGAATAACCAAACTCCGACCCCAAACATTCCCCCCTATACCTGGAATCGTCCCATCGGCCTCGGTTGGGACAAACCTTACACAGTGCGTTATGGCAGTAACCTTGATGATGGCCCTTGGCACGGAATGCCCCTTGGTGGCTTTGGTGCAGGGTGCATCGGTCGCTCCTCACGGGGCGATTTTAATCTCTGGCATCTTGATGGCGGCGAACACATTTATCAAAATCTGCCCGCTTGTCAATTTAGCGTATTTGAGGAAACAAAAGGCCAGAAACAAGCGTACTCATTATCTACTGAACCGCCAAGCGATGGCAGTCTCTCGGCGTGGCAGTGGTATCCCAAAGAAAAAGCCGGGCTAAATACAGGTACTTATCACGCTCTTTACCCCCGCAGTTGGTTTGTCTATGAAAATGTATTTCAAGCACAATTAAGCTGCGAACAATTTTCCCCCATTTGGGCGGGTAACTATCAGGAAACCAGTTACCCCATCGTCATATTTGAATGGATAGCTCACAATCCTACCGATGAACCAATTACACTTAGCATAATGCTAACTTGGGAAAATACTATCGGTTGGTTTACCAATTCTGTAAAAACACCACAAGTGCGGGTGCGAGATGATGGCAGTCCAGTTTATGAATACAAACCCCGGTGGGGAGAAAGCACGGGTAATTTTAATTTATTAGTTGAAGACTTTCATCGTATTGGTTGCACGATGACTAAACTCAGCATTGCTGATGAACCTGCAGAAGGAGAAGGGCAAATAGCGATCGGCACATTTACCAGTGCTGCAGTGGAAGTCAACTATCATACACGCTGGAATTCCGTTGGCAGTGGGGAAGAAATTTGGCGTTACTTTGCAATGGATGGCACCCTGTTGGATGAATACAACGAACTACCCGCAACAGAGGGAGAACAAATAGGAGTAGCGATATCAGTTCGTTTCACCGTTAGACCGGGGAAAACTCGGAAAATACCTTTTTTCCTGGCTTGGGATTTGCCTGTGACTGAATTTAGTGCCGGAGTTTCATATTATCGCCGTTATACAGATTTTTATGGTCGCAACGGCAAAAATGTTTGGTCGATGATTCGCACTGGGATGAAACATTATCAAACTTGGCGGGAGAATATTCAGGCTTGGCAAAACCCGATTTTGGAACGGGAAGATTTGCCTGGTTGGTTTAAAACTGCCTTGTTTAATGAACTTTATGACCTCACTAGTGGGGGAACTCTCTGGAGTGCTGCTGATGAACGGGACCCAAAAGGTCAGTTTGGGGTTTTAGAATGTCTGGATTATCGTTGGTATGAAAGTTTAGATGTCAGGTTGTATGGTTCTTTTGCCTTGTTGATGTTATGGCCGGATTTAGAAAAGTCGGTGTTGGTAGCGTTTGCGCGGGCGATTTCAACTGCTGATGATACACCGAGAATTATTGGGTATAATCAAGCATCAGCGGTGAGAAAGAAAGCAGGAGCAACTCCCCACGATTTGGGCGCACCGAATGAGCATCCTTGGGAAAAGACTAATTATACCAGTTATCAGGATTGTAATCAGTGGAAGGATTTATCTAGTGATTTTGTATTGCAGGTGTATCGGGATTTTCTATTAACTGGGGGGAATGATTATGAATTTTTGTGGGAATGTTGGTCTGCTGTTGGGGAAACGTTAGCTTATTTGAAGGCTTTTGACAAAGATGATGACTGTCTGCCAGAAAATGAGGGAGCGCCTGACCAAACTTTTGATGATTGGCAGTTACGGGGTGTGAGTGCGTATTGTGGTGGTTTGTGGTTGGCTGCTCTGTCCGCAGCGATCGCCATTGGGAAAATTTTAATTGAGCATCCCAGGGAAATTCCTGATTATCCACCCAAGGGTTTTCAATTTGAAGCTGATAAAAATTCTGTAGATGCAATTAATCATCAAATTTCTGTCTATCAAAATTGGTTAGAGAAAGCATTACCAACTTATCATGAAAAGTTGTGGAATGGAGAATATTATCGTTTAGATACTGATAGTAATTCGGAAGTGATAATGGCTGACCAATTATGCGGTCAATTTTATGCCAGGTTATTAAATTTGCCGGATATTGTACCTGTTGAATGTGCTTTGTCTGCTTTAAAAAATATCTATAATTCTTGTTTTCAAAAGTTTCATCATGGCAAATTTGGAGTAGTTAATGGAGTCTTACCTGATGGCTCTCCAGAAAATCCTGATGCAACCCATCCTTTGGAAGTTTGGACAGGAATTAATTTTGGTTTAGCTGCTTTTATGGTGCAGATGGAAATGAAGGATGAAGCTTTTGAAATAACACAGGCGGTGGTAGAACAAATTTATGAAAATGGTCTACAATTTCGCACTCCAGAAGCTATTACGGCAGTGGGTACTTTTCGAGCTAGTCATTATTTGAGAGCAATGGCTATTTGGGCTATTTATTTAGTATTTAGTAATAAATGAATACTGAGTATTTGGATAATTGAAAAACATAATTCAGCTATACAGTGCTTCCCAATGTTATAAGGTACACCCATAGCGGGATGCCCGCACTACAGCAGATTCAATTCATACCTTGTACATCATCAGCCCGAAATATGCTCTAAACATCTGATTAATATTTATTCCCTACCTCTAACCTAACACCTAGCACCTAGCAACTAAAACCTAGAAATTTATTTGTAGCAAAAATTTCTTAAATTGGTATTATTTACCATTAGTTATTCATTCAAAAAAAAATGAAATGAATGAACAAATACAAATATCTCCAAATGACTATCAGGGTTGGTACAATCTAGGAGTAAATCTCAGTAGAATGGGGCGATATCGAGAAGCAATTACTGCTTTTAATCGAGCGATAAAAATCAAACCAGACTATCATCAAGCTTGGAATAATCGTGGTAATGCTATGAAACATTTAGGCAGATACCAATTAGCTTTGAGAGATTTTAATCAAGCTTCACAAATTCAACCTAAATCTTATCAAATCTGGTATAACCGAGGCAATTTACTAAGTAGCTTAAAACGGTACAAAGAGGCAATAAATTCTTTTCAAAAAGCATTAGAAATCAAAGAAGATTTATATCAAGCATGGCATAATGCTGGAAATGCTTTTAATAGTTTAGGACGTTATCGAGAGGCAGTTTTTCATTATGAACAGGTGATAAAAATTAAACCGGATTTGTATAAAGTCTGGCATAATCGAGGTCAAGCTTTATTTGAACTAGGCAGATATCAAGCAGCCCTTACTTCTTTTGAGAAGGTAATTGAACTGCAACCAAATTGTTATGAATCTTGGAATTTTAAGGGAAAAACACTGTTTTATTTAGGTGATACCGAAGGCGAAATTATTAGTTATGAAAAAGCAATAGATATTAAGTCTGACTACCATGAAGCTTGGAATAATTTAGGTAAAGCTTTATCTAATGTTGGGGAATGGTATGAAGCGATCGCTTGTTTTGACCAGGCGATAAAAATCAAGTCAGATTATGGTTTAGCTTATTATAATAAAGCTTGTTGTTATGCTTTACAGGATAAAGCGTATTTAGCGATTGAAAATTTAGAATTAGCGATTAATTTCGGAGTAGAAGAATCCTATCGGGAGATGGCGAAAACTGATACAGATTTTGCTAATGTTAGAGCAAATTCCAAATTTCAAGCATTAATTGAAGCTGAAAGATTATATTAAATAGCTTTCAAGGTTCAAATGTAGAGAGCTATAATTAAAAATAACTAACATATATAAGGTTGAATAATTATGATCGGAATTGACGACTGGTTAGCTATTTGGGGAGTGACTCAGGCGGTTGGTTTTGTATTTAAACCTATTCTCGAAGATTTAGCTAAAGATGCAGCTAAAGATTATGCTAAGGATTTTTTTAAGAGTAGTATTGGTAATGTGATTAAAGGTCTAACAAATAAAGAACCTTTACAAAAAGCTACGGGAAAAGCAATTAAAGAATTTTTAGAATTAGTACAGCAAGAATTAGAAGATGCTGATTTAGATGAAACTCAATTAAAGCAATATACTAAACCGTTAAAACAATTTATTAAAACTTCGGCTATTGCAGCAACTCTTGGTAGGGCTTTTCAGGATGATATTAAAGTATTAGATACAAAAACATTGGCTACTGTTGCAAATGAAATTAATCTAGTTTTACCAGATGAATTTAACTGGGAAAGAGTGGGAAAACGTTATTTGAAAAAAGCTAAAGCTATTCGGATAGAGTCTGATGAATTACGGGAAATATTAAATGCTGAAAATCTGGATAAACTAGCAAATCAAAACTCGGAAATTAAACCAGATTTTGACCTCAGAAAACATCAAGAGGGAATCCGAGAACAATATGGAAATCTCAAATTAGAAAGTTTAGATACGAGTGGTTATGGTTATAATGAATTGAAATTATGGCGAATGTTTATCCCTCAAAATGTGCGGGAATCTCAAGAATTTATGCCTCAAGTACATGAGATTCCTAAAGAATATTTGAAGCAATTAAAAGATAGCGGTCAGCTTGAGTCAGATTTTTCTCCAGAACAATTGGAAGGTCGCCGTCGGAGATATTTTGAACAGCAAATTCGCTCGGTTTTAGAATTAGTAGAAGATAACAACTATAAATATTTAGTTATTCTGGGAGACCCCGGTTCTGGCAAGTCTACTTTATTACAATATATTGCTCTACAATGGGCTGAATTACCTCGAAAAGATTTATCTTTAAAGCCAATTCCTCTGTTAATTGAACTGCGGACTTATGTGCGGAACCATGATGGGAATAAGTGCAAGAATTTTCTGGATTTTCTGGAACAAGGTAGTGGAGTTGTTTGTCATTTTCCTCAACAAGAACTCGATGAAAAATTACAAAATGGTAATGCAATTGTGATGTTTGATGGGTTAGATGAAGTTTTTGATCCTGGCAAGCGAGAGGATGTAATAACTGATATTCATGGGTTTACTAATAATTATAAAAATGTGCGGGTAATTGTTACTTCGCGGGTGATTGGTTATAAACCACAAAAACTCCGGGATGCTGAATTTTATCATTTTATGTTGCAGGATTTAGAAGCGGAACAAGTTGAGGATTTTATTCAACGTTGGCATAATTTGACTTATCAAGATGATGCGGAAAGGGAGAGGAAAAGAGAAAGGTTGAAACTGGCAATTAAGGATTCTTCAGCTATTAAAGAATTGTCGGAAAATCCCTTGTTATTAACTATGATGGCTATTTTGAATCGTCATCAAGAATTGCCGAGAGATAGGGCAGAACTTTATAATCAAGCTTCGCGGATTTTATTACAACAGTGGGATATGGAACGGGCGCTGGTTGATGCGAATCTTAACCCGAAGACTATTGATTATAAAGATAAGCAGGCAATTTTGCGTCAGGTAGCTTTTTTTATGCAGGGGAATAAGGAAGGTTTAGCTGGTAATTTGATTTATGGAAATGATTTAGAAAAAACTATCATTAATTCTTTAAAAGGTATGGGGATTAATGATGCAAGAACTGTCGCTAGGGCGTTGATGGAACAGTTACGGCATCGGAATTTTATTTTATGTTTTGTCGGCGCTGGGTATTATGCTTTTGTGCATCGGACTTTTTTGGAATATTTTTGTGCTTCGAGTTTTGTTTGGCAGTTTGAAAAGGAACAGAAAATTTCTCAAGATGATTTGATAAATGATGTTTTTGGGAACCATTGGCGGGATGAAAAATGGCATGAGGTTTTGCGGTTAATTGCGGGAATGATTGATGCTAAGTTTGTGGGAGATATTATTAGTTATTTGATGGAGCAAGAGGGGGAAGAAGAAAAGTTTCAGAATTTATTTTTGGCGGGTAAGTGTTTGTTTGAAGTTAGGAGTCGTCAGAGTATTGGTGATGTGGGAAATCGGTTATTAAATAGGTTAAAAGATTTGACTGGGTATGACCTTGGTTATTATTATGGACATTATGACTTGTACTCTTATAAAATTTATCAGAAAAATTTAGCCTTAGTTCATGAAATTCGTACTCAAGCTGTGGAAGTGGTGGCTGCAACCTGGAGGGATAACCCTTTTACCTATACTTGGCTCAAACAAAGGGTTGTGTCTGATGATGATTCCGATGTCCGAGTTGAAGCGGTGCGACAAATTGCTACTGGTTGGAAACATGAAGAGGAAATTTTGGAATTACTCAAACAATCGGTTGTGTCTGATGATAATTCGGATGTGCGACGTGAAGCGGTGCGACAAATAGCTACTGGTTGGAAACATGAAGAGGGAATTTTGGAATTACTCAAACAATCGGTTGTGTCTGATGATAATTCGGATGTGCGACGTGAAGCGGTGCGACAAATAGCTACTGGTTGGAAACATGAAGAGGGAATTTT
>JASJEE010000174.1 GCA_030064835.1 Microcoleaceae cyanobacterium MO_207.B10
TCCATCAAAGACTACAGTCTCAGTAGCATTAATCTCCACACTTCCTGCATCCCCTTTACCAAGGGTACTGGCAGATATTACAGCACCATTTTTCACCTCCAGAGACCCGGTAGTAATAGTTATACCCCCCGCATTTCCTTCTGCTCCTGGGTATACTAGGCTACCTACCCCGACAAATTCTGAGTTTCCCCCATCAAAGACTACAGTCTCAGTAGCATTAATCTCCACACTTCCTGCATCCCCTTTACCAAAGGTACTGGCATCTATTACAGCACCATTTTTCACCTCCAGAGACCCGGTAGTAATAGTTACATCCCCCGCATCCCCTTTGGCAAAGGTACTGGCAGATATAAAAGCACCATCAATAACAGAAAGGTTTTGGGCATTAATATTTATATCACCTCCTATTTCACTATCAGTAACAACATCAGCAAAAATGTTTTCAGTAACAGTCACATTTCCTGCACTCTTTATATCAATATCTCCCCCACCAATAGTAACAATACCATCCACTTCCTCACTCACACCACCAATATTCACATTTCCTACATCAAAAAATACCCCACCACTACCAGAAACTGCCTCTACATAATCTACATTTAACTGCAAAGGTGCATCAGTTAAACCTATTCCTCCAGTGCCAGAAGTTTGGAATAAAACACTACCCGCATTAATAATTGAATTCTCAGAAACCCTAACAATATTTCCCCCATTCGCATTAACTAAAACTTCTCCGGTTGTAGTTAAATTTCCCAGATTTATATCTCCTACTTCTCCTAAATTTCCTAACTGAATATTGATAGTTCCACTACCTGCATTTAATATTGTTCCATCTAATTGATTTATCGAAGCTTTCCCGTCAGAACGGTTAGCCAAATTCATCTCATCATTATTACCAAGTAAATCAATATTTCCATTTCCAACTGATGTGTCAATATCCGCATTTATATTAATAGTGCGACCTGCTTTTAATTCTACAGATTCGGTAGTTTCTATCTTTTCATTTATGGTTATATCATTATCAGCTTCCAGAATAATATTACCCTCTAAATTTTCTAGGGAAGTATTACTTTCTGAGCCTCCTAAAATTATATTTTCTGGGTCTAATAATATTGTTCCTGCTGTGCCGAATGTTGCTCTAACATTAGCACTGCCATCAAATATTAATTGTTGTTTTCCCGATACTTCAACAAAGCCTCCATTCCCAGAAAATTGACCACCTCTGGCACTAATATTTCCAGCAAAATTCGTAATACCATCCGACCAAATTATTACTCTGCCTCCATTGCCATTATTAATAGCATCGGTGGAAATAATTGAGTTATTGTTAATAAATGTTTGCTGAGAATTAGGAACTATTCCATTACCTTGAAAGTCGCCTCCTATTAATACTTGACCGCCTCCGTTTGTACCATCGGCGTTAATATTTGTGTCGATGAGGGCTACGCGATCGCCAAATATATTGATATTTCCACCAATATTAGATCCCCCCTGACCCCCCTTTTTAAGGGGGGAATTGGTGTTGGGGTTAATTTCTATCCTTGTATCAATCCCCCTCCCGTCCCCCTGAGAAAGGGGGAGGCCAAAGGATGCTTCGCTTTTGGTTGGATGGGGGAGGCTATTCCTGTCCCCCCCTTCGTAAGGGGGGCTAGGGGGGATCGATACTCCCCGTGTATCGCTGTTCCTCCCGTCCACCTGTTTTATCCCCCTCCCGTCCCCCTTGAGAATCCCCCTCCTGTCCCCCTGAGAAAGGGGGAGGCCAGAGGATGCTTCGCTTTTGGTTGGATGGGGGTTAGGGGAGATCGATACGTCAATTTGGCCGGAAGTTATGGTTGTACCGGGAGTATCCGCAACTAAGGTATTTGAATTTTTCAACACCACATCACCATTTTCATTAACAGTTACAGATGTGGCCTGAATTATTTCTCCACCTGTTAAGAGTTCGGGTAAGGATAGAGCGGTTATTTCAGTATCTTCCCCATTCACTATTACTGGGTCTACTTCTAAACTTAATAAATGTCCTGGTTGGGATATTCTTAGGGTGCTGCCACCTTCTACTGCAGCAATGGTAATATTTCCTCCTGGGGTGGATAGTTGCCCGGTGTTGATAACTGTGCCTCCTAATAATGTAAGGTTTTCTCCTGGGTTTAAACTTAAATTACCTTCGTTTACTATTGCGCCTGGGTTAGAAACGTTGAAATGATAGCCACTGGGTTGTCCGACTAGGTTTGCATAATCATTTGTCCCCATTGCTTGAAACCAGTAGTTATTGTTGTCAAAACCGATACCTGTGGCGGTGGTGACGCTGAATGATGCGGGGACATTGAGGCTAGCGTTTGAACCGAACATTATGCCTGCGGGGTTCATTAAGAAAAGATTAGAGTTACCGCCAATGACTTGGATGAGACCGTTGATATATGAAGCGTTGCCTCCTGTTATTCTACCGAGAATGTTGCTGGTGTCTGGAGTGGAGAGGAAGTTGGCAGTTTGGCCTGAGTTGAGGTTAAATTGGTCGAAACTGTGGAAGAGGTTGGCTCCGCTACGGGTACCACCTTCGATGTTAAATTCATTGCCCTGGGGGGTTACTGTGGTGTTGGTGCCGTCGTTGGCGGGCGTTATGGGTTGGGCCGTGGCTGAGGTGGTAGGAATTATTCCTAATATTAAGGCGAGCAAATGATAAATATTCAGGGAGTGAGTTTTCATTGGGTACACCTGTAGGTTGAAAATATTTAAGTAGGTCGGCGGCAAAATTTATAAGTATGTAACGAAAAGTTACATTCAAGTTAAAGAGTTAAATTTAATACGTTCTGTACTGTATTGTCCTCTTTCTCCCCTCGCTGTCACTCCATCCATGACTGCATAAGCAAGATCTAACTCATCCTCAAACATCTGTCCTGATAATTCATCTTGTTTCAAATGTTGCCACTCCAATTCAATGGGGTTCATTTCAGAACAATATTTAGGCAGAAAAAAGATGTATAAACCCTGACTTTTCCACTTTGACCATAACTTTTGAACTTCGTGGCATTTGTGTATAGGGCCATTATCCTGTACTATTACTCTCATACGTCCTAATTTTTCTGCTTCTTGAGCTTCTCGCTCCATCATCTGGATGTAAGATTTACAATTGACACCACCAATAACTAGGCCATAAACAAAGCTGATTAAAGGCTCAAACAGCCCAATAATACTTAATCTGCGACCACGGCGCTTTGTCTGTTCCTGGCATTTTTGTTCTCCACGTTGGTAATAGGTGTAACTCGGCTCGCTCCACATACAAAAACCTGATTCATCCAAATATTTCAAGTCTATTTCTCCTGTTGCAGCAGATAGCTCCAGCATTTCTAAATCAGCCTGCTTCATCGCTCTTACTTCTGGATCTTGTTTCCCTTTGTGGCTTTTTCTTGTTCTTTTCCAAATGACCCCCTTTTTTTGAGTATCCGTCTTAAGCGATCGGGACTCAATTTTATTTGGCGATCGCTAGCTAATTTTTTCGCTAATTGGCCAGAGTTATATGTACGTTGCTCTTTTGTTAGGCATTGTTCTAGAAAGACTATATCTTCTTCAGACCACTTTGGTTTTCCCCCTCGCCCTGGTCGGTCCCAAAGTCCTTCTAAGCCGAGTTTCTGCCATTTATGCAATACTGTTCTGACTGTTTGTGAACTCCAGTTAAAGTGAGCTGCTATTTTTTCGACATACCAGCCATGGGCATTGAGCCTGATTACCTCTGCTCGGTCTTTGACTTTCTGTGGTACATCCTCAGTTCTAAGCTTCAGTAGTTTTTGGTCTTGCTCACGAGTAAGAAAAATCCTGAAACGAGCGCCCATAAAAAAATCACCTTGATAGATAAACTTTCCGTATTTACTTATCTTTACATAGTTTGATTTTTTCGTGCCTACCTACTTAGCTCAACTATAACAAATGTTTTTAGAGATATGTTTGATAATTAAGGTGTTTCAAGTTTCATACTACAGAATTTGAATGGGATAGATACATTCAACTAATATGATTAATAATTATTGAATTATTAACATAATTAGAGTTTAAATAAATAGCGATCGCTTGATTATTTTTGTTTAATTATCAAGTTTTAACTAAAAAAAATTCCGGTGATTTTGTAGATAGGTAGTAGCTAAGTAGGAGAGATTTGTTTGGCAAAAATTAAAATAGATAAAAATGCCTAAAGTTCACGACAATTAACAGCTTTTTTCTAGATTCATATATACAGGATCGGCCATTAGCCTTACAATTAAGTTAATTCATTACTTTTGTAGGAGTTCTCTGATGCCAGAAGCAGTGGGAGTCATACAAACTATTGGTTTTCCTGGGGTCTTAGCTGCTGCTGATGCCATGGTCAAATCTGCACGAGTGACCATAGTTTACTACGGTATAGCAGAAAGTGGCCAATTTATTGTAGCAGTACGAGGACCTACTTCTGAGGTTTACCCTTCAGTGGAAGCTGGTATTACGGCCGCAGAGAAAGTCTTCGGTGGTGTAGTGGCAAGTCACTATATTGTTCCTAATCCCCCAGAAAATGTTGAGTCTATATTGCCGATTGCACAGACAGAAGTCAGCGAACGATTTCGATGAATTTTGGCAATAAAATCAATGTTGATTGACAATATAGCAAAATTCATATACACAAAATTTTCAGCCTATATGAAGGTGGTTGAGTGTTGGGGTTTTGCTAAGAAGAAGTCAAGGTTAATCCTAACCAGAGATGCTTTAGGGAAATAAATAGGGAGCTAACCGTTAAAAGACATTTTAGCGACGTAATGATAAATCTGGAAACATAGTGAGGGGGTTGCTAAATGAGAGACAACATACCACAGCAAACTGTATTTGCTACTTGGTACTTCACTTCTTAACTAAATTTTAGGAGAAATATAAACAATGTCACAACAAGCAGTTGGAGCGCTAGAAACCAAGGGTTTTCCCGGAGTTTTAGCTGCCGCCGATGCAATGGTAAAAGCAGGGCGAGTAACTTTGGTAGGTTACATTAGGGTTGGTAGTGCGCGGTTTACTGTTCAAATTCGAGGCGATGTCTCGGAAGTAAAAACTGCTATGGATGCAGGAATTGCTGCAGTAGAAAAGGCTTATGGTGCTACGTTGGAGTCTTGGGTAATTATTCCTCGTCCCCACGAAAATGTAGTGGCAGTTTTGCCGATAGACTACAATTCAGATGTTGAGGTTTACCGCCAAGCAGTGGAAGGAATTAGTGTACCAGGAGGATTGTCTAATCGTAGGTAATCTTTAATTATAACTAACGATTCTCGGAAAAACTGTCTAGATAGCTACCGTCCACTTTTATAGTATTGCCCATACTTACCTTCAGTATAATTTTGGTCAATCTGAAATTCACTAATTTGTGGACGGTAATCATATTAATCCTAATTTTAAGTGGTGAATTTTAGAATAGTTAGGTCTTAACTGATAAGCGATAAATTATAAATTTAACCTATTAAATTCATAGACATTAAAATAAAGAAAAAAAGTGATAATTGAACATTTTTTTAGATAGAAAATCTGCTATATCTTAAAGGAATGCTAAAGTTAATGTAGTAGGTGTAGTAGATTAAATAGGGGATTATTAAATTAATTAATTAATATCCATATATACTACAATTGCCTATCCAACAGAAATCAAATGGAATTTTGATAAAAAAACACAATTAACAAAGACTATCCTCATTGGTATAGTCTTTATTTGTTTTAGCTATAATTCCTTATATTGAATATTTTCTCTGAAGTTATGGACACTTGGATTATACAATTATACCACTCTACTAATGAAATCGCTTTTTTGGCTATTAGTGCGATTACAGCAGTGATTTTTTGCTTTTGGTTTATTCCAAATGCTACAGATATTATGGTAAATTCTGCTGCAGGTTTAGCCGACAAATATTTAGGTAGAAAACAACGTACAATCGTAATTAACTCTAGCACAAATAATCCTGAACTATTTCTGATGTTGTTATCTCTGAGTATTGGCAGACTTGGTGGGATAGCAACTCCCCTTGGCTCAAATTTTGCTAATATTTATTTGATGTTTATTGTCGCTCCTATAATTGTAATTAGTAAATGGATATTTACAGGCAAAATATCTTATATTAAAAAATTTATTGAAATTCTTAATAAAGAAAAGTTGCTGTTTTTATGGCATTTATTAATGTCATTATCAATGTTTGCTTTTGCTACTACAGCTTACTGGTGTATTACCGGTGAATCTGAATTTACACCTTTGCCAGAGGGAATGAGTTCCAGAACTTTGCCCTGGGTGATTGTGGGTGGTTTAATTTGTTTAGCGGGTGTGCTTGTTTTCTTCTTTTATGAGGCAAAATTCAAGAGAAAACGACCGGAATTGTTTGATGATATTAATGCAGATGATTATGAGGCAAGTTGGTTAAAGTTTATTTTAGGAACAGTTTTATTAATATTATTATGTTATATATTGAACACATTATTTATGGCTTGGACTGAAATTTATGATGATTTACTGAGTAGATTATTTGGTGATGCAGTTTTTGCTGGACTGCACTATTTTTTGGGAAGTTTAATTTCTTCTTTACCAGAAACAATTGTGGCTGTGAAAAATTATGATCGCCTAACTTCACCAGATTTAAATACAGCAATGGCATCGGCAAGTCAGTCAAATATGACTAATTTGGGAATAGGATTTTTGGGTAGTTTTTTAGCAAGTTTATTGTTAGCTATGGGTATGAATTATCAGTTGTAAGTGCAAGAGTAGGTTAGTATAAATTTTTCCTACTTTTGACCTCTACCCCGACCTCCCACACACCCCTCTCTCTTTTTAAATAAATTTCAAATGGGTTCTATAACAGGGTTTGGTCTCCAAATCCCATTTTCGCTTGGGTTTGGAGACCAAATCCTGACAGTTTTTTTCACAAATCATTTAGGATTACTAAATATTAGAATATACCAAATAGACATCTCTAATAATTAAGCTGAAACTCTTCAAAAAAGGTTGTTAAATTTTCATTTCTAGAGATGTGTAATAGGTTCTATCAAAACTACAGTTTGCTGAAACTGATAAATTCAAGTGGACTTGCATAATTTTTTGACTAGACATCGACTGTCTATGTAGAGGCTTTTTTACCTTTAATGTCTAGAGTGATGGATGAAAAACTCAAACAACTACTACAACAAATTAACTCTGCTACTGAAAGCTCGAAAATTCAGCAGACAATGGGGAGTTTATTGGCCTTGACTTCTCGGTTGCCTGGTATTCGTCAAGATGCTCATCCGAATTATTTGGAGGCAGTCAATAATACTTTACTTGATGTTAGGAAAAATTTGACACAGTTTCTGACTAATACGGATATCGAGAGAGTTTCCGCTGCGACATTGCGGGAACATTATGTGAGATGGGTGAATGGGTTTCTCAAGTATGACATTCTCGACTTATATCGTTGTCATCGTCAAGACCTTAGTTTGAATGTCGCGCAACCAGAAAGGGATGAGGGAGAATGGTTGGAAAGTTTATCTGAGGATGGTTTTAATTATCAGATTTTTGATTCATTGGATAGTTTGTTGCAACAGGAAGAAAATCAAATGACTCAAAATAAAGGTTTAATTTTGGAGTTGTATATTGAGTCAGATCCAGAGGGAAAATTAAGTAATTGTCATCCGCAAAATTATCCTAACTGTAATGCTAAGGCAATAGTGGAATATTTTTATTTGAGCGATCGCGCTGAAAAAATTACTTTTAAGGAGGATTGGGTTATTGCTAAAAGTAAGAGGGAATTAACTATTAAAAAGAGTACAAAAAGGATTATTTTGGCTGCTGCGGAGCCTAAAAAAACTTGGCAAGGTTTTGCTAAAAAACAGGGGATTAATTATCAAACTTTGAAAGCTCATTGGCAACGAAAATGTTTGCCTTTGTTAAGGGAAATTGTTAGGGATATTGAGAATAATTTGGATTATTACAATAGACTTCTTGTACAAGTAGAGAATAGAGTGCAGGAGTAGTAGGGACGTTGCATGCAACGTCCCTACAGAGACACAAAAACCTATGAAGTATCACCTAAGTATAGAATTAGTTTGTTTTTGAGGAGAAATTAACCATGAATAATTACACAAAATTACGTCCGATTATTATAGCTTTGGATACTAGAATACATCAAAAAGCATCGTCGTTAGCTGCTCAACAATCTCATCCAGAAATTGCCAAACAAGTTTACTTAAATATTTTGGCGGTTGCTGCTGTTTCTAATTTGCTGAAGTGGTTAGAATTTGAAACAAATTTAGCAAAGACAGATAGTTTTAATCCATTTCTGACTGGTTTGTTTAATGCCACAGATTTGATAGTAGAAAATCGGCAGTTATTCTGCGTGCCTATTTTGCCTGGAGTCACAGAATTTTCTACTATTTCAGATGTGGCTGAAAATTTTATTGGTTATGTTGCTGTACAATTTCAACAGAGTTTAGATAGAGTAGAAATTTTGGGATTTTATCCGGCAGTTAATAAAAATTTACCGGAAAAAATATCTATTGCAGATTTGCAACCTCTAGATAATTTATTTGAGTTTTTGGAGAAAAATAAATGGGAAGTTTTACCTCAGAATGCTTTAGTAAATTTAGCTAATTGGTTTGCTGGAATTTTTGAGGAAATTTGGTTGCCTTCTGAAGCAGTTTTTACTCCTAAATTAGGGTTTGCTAAAGGTAGTTATGTTGATACGGTTAAGAGAGCAAAAGTTATAGATTTTGGTTTACTTTTAAATCGGCAAAAAGTAGCTTTAGTAGTTACTATTCAACCGGAAGTTGATTCGGAAGTGGGGGTATTAGTACAAGTTCATCCTATTGACGAACAAGAATTTTTGCCTCCTGGTTTAAGATTGAAAATTGAATTGGAATCAGATAGTGAGGAAGTAGAAGCTAGGGCAGCAGACCAATTAATTCAGTTGGAATTTAGCGAACTTCCTGGTAGAATTTTTTCTGTGAAAATCATTTTAGATAATGCAGAAATAGTTGAGAAATTTATGGTTTAGGGAAGGAAGAAGGAAGTGAATTTTCAAGGAGATATACTGAGTCTATCCCCCCTAGCCCCCCTTAGAAAGGGGGGAAGTGGAGTAAATATTTTTCGGTTTTATCTTCCTATAATTAATGTAGGGATTTGGTCTCCAAACCCATAGCAAAAATTCTCTGGGTCTATCCCCCCTAACCCCCCTTAGAAAAGGGGGAAGTGGAGTCAAGATTTTAAGTTTTATCTTCCTATAATTAATGTAGGGATTTGGTCTCCAAACCCATAGCAAAAATTATCTGAGTCTATCCCCCCTAACCCCCCTTAGAAAGGGGGGAACTGGAGTCAAGATTTTAAGTTTTATCTTCCTATAATTAATGTAGGGATTTGGTCTCTAAACCCATAGCAAAAATTCTCTGAAAACTCCCCCCTTATCAAGAGGGACTGGGGGGGATCGATAAATTTAATAAGTCAAAATTACATTTAATATTTAGAAGTTTGTAATTAAATAAAGTCAATTTTTTGCTGATTCGATCCCCCCTAACCCCCCTTAGAAAGGGGGGAACTGGAGTCAAGATTTTTCAGTTTTATCTTCCTATAATTAATGTAGGGGTTTGGTCTCCAAACTCATAGCAAAAATTCTCTGAAAATTCTCTGAAAACTCCCCCCTTATTAAGGGGGGCTGGGGGGATCGATACATTTAACAAGTCAATCTTATAATTTCATTCATTCTCAAAAAAACAATGGAAAACCAAATCACAATCTACCTCAACTCCGGCAACTTTCAACAAGGCTTCAATTCCATAACTATCCAACTTAATCAAAACCAAAAATTAACCACAACCTTACCAGCAGCACCCCAAATTCCTCACTTATACAAAAACTGGCAACAACAATATACTTCTCTCACCCCAACTGCCAGAACAGGATTCAAAAAAAGTCAAATTACTAATATTTCCAGTTCCGAATGTTTCCATTATTATCAAGCACTATGCCAACAACTCAACATTTGGTTTTCCCCTATCAAAAATCTCTTACCTAACTCTGAAAAAAATCTCCTAATTATCAATACTCAAAATATTTCAGATTACCAAACTAGAGAAATTTTACATAAACTTCCTTGGGGAAAAATTACTCTATCAGAAAATTCCATCGTCGAAACTATACTCAGTTTTTCTGACGGCAAGAATAACCCAAATATTCTCTCTGAAATACCCAGACAAGTCAGAATATTAGGCATCTTAGGAGACAACACGGGTATTAATATTTCCCAAGATAAAGACTTAATTCAAAAACTTAGAAGAAGAGGAGCCATGCCGAAATTTTTACCTCAATCAAATCAACCTCTCAAACGCACAGACTTTGCACAACTCTGGGATGAAGCTTGGGATGTTATTATTTTTTCCGGTCACAGTCAAACACAACAAAAAACTGGAATTATTTATCTCAATTCCCAAGAATTTTTAGACTTTCAAGAAATTAGAAATACTCTAATAACTGCTAAACAACAAGGATTACAATTAGCAATTTTTAACTCCTGTGATGGTTTAGGATTAGCTCAACAATTGGCAGATATTGGTATCACAATTATTATCTGGCGAGAAATTACTCCAGACCAAATTGCTCCTCTATTTCTCAAATACTTTCTCACCTCTTTTACTAATAATAATTCCATCTATACTTCCATGCAGCAAGCTCGACAAAAATTACAAGAATTACATCCAGAAATTGAACAAAAATTACCAGGAGTAACACAATTACCAATGATAATTCATAATGGCAAAATTACACCTCCCACTTGGAGTCAACTGCGAGGAAAAACTGGCGGGAGAATAGGTGGTGCTGACTGGAATTTAGAAAATTTATTAACTCGTCAAGAATTGCGTAACCGAAAAAATTTATTAGAGGCAGTTAAACATGAAGTAGTCGCACGTTTAAGTCAGTCTTTACATAATCAAATGGAGGCATTAATTAATGTGCCGAAAAAAATGGAAGTCGAGAAAGTAAAACGTATTTGGGATGTGAATGTGAAAATAGGCGATCGCCCGAATCTGAAGTTATCTCCGGAGGCAGATATTATTGATGTGTTTGATGATTCGATAGTGGCGGGTAGGTTGTTGATATTGGGTGCGCCTGGCTCTGGAAAAACAACGACTCTGTTGGAGTTGGGGCAAGAGTTGGTGATTCGTGCCCAGATGGATGTGGAGTTGGGAATACCTGTGTTTTTGAATTTGTCTTCTTGGAAGGATGATAAACAGTCTATGGAGGAATGGTTGGTGGAGGAGTTGCGGTGGAAGTATGGGGTGAGTCGGGATATTGGTAGGAGGTTGGTGCGGGGTAAGCAGTTGTTGCCGATGTTGGATGGTTTGGATGAGTTGGAGTCGTCGCGACAGGGTTTGTGTGTGGAGGCGATAAATAGGTTTTTGTTGGGAGAATATCGCCCTGGGTTTTTGGTGGTTTGTAGTCGGTTGGAGGAGTATGAGTCTGTTGGGGGTGGGTTGTGTTTGAATGGGGCGGTGTGTTTGTTGCCTTTGAGTGATGTTCAGGTGGAGGGTTATTTGTTGGGGTTTGGTAAGTATGAGTTGTGGGAGTCGGTGAGGGGTGATGGGGAGTTGTTGGAGTTTGTGAGGGTGCCGTTGTTTTTGAGTATGGTTATTGTGGCGGAGGTGTCTTTGCGTAGGTGGGGTGAGTTGAAGGGGGATGAGCGGTTGGATTATTTGTTGGATGCTTATTTGCTAAGGATGTTGGAGCGGCAGGTTGATAGTCGGTTTTATGGTGGGAAAAGGGTGCCATCGGGTGAGAAGACGTTGGAGTGGTTGGGATGGTTGGCGTATCAGTTGGAGAAGCATTCATCGACTGAGTTTTTGATTGAGCGGTTGCGATATTCTTGGGTTGAGAAAAAACGAGAGCGGATGATTTATTGGATAGTTTTTGTTGCACTGGCGTTAGTATCAAACCCTATATTTATATATATGGTTTTTTTGATACACAAAGAGAACCAATATGGCATAGAATTTTATTTTTTTGTTGGCTTGGGAGGAATTGTTATAGCATCTTTAGGTATTTTTTTAACCCCTAAAAAAATGCGTGATGAGTATGAAAAAAATACTTGGAATGTTGAGACTCTAGATTTCTCTTGGGGAAACTTCAAAAATGAGTTTAAAAAACAGATTTTTTATGCCACAAAAACTCGTTTGAAGTTTTTATACATATTCTTCATTGTCGTCATATTCTTGATTATAGGTTTAATGATA
>JASJEE010000175.1 GCA_030064835.1 Microcoleaceae cyanobacterium MO_207.B10
CATAATAATTTCCTTTTTTTAGTTAAAACTACAAAGTTGAAGACTTGAATTTTTTTTGATTACACAATTTGATGACACAAACTATGCAATCAATTGCACAATGGGCCTTTTTGTTGATGAGTTGATGTCAGAATCGTGATAATATTTGAAACTTCAAAATGTTCAAATTTTACCCTTCGTTTCACATTTATACTCTAAAATACTTCTACATCAAATATTCGCTATGTTGTAGAGTTTTTCCCAGGCTTAATTAAATCCTAAGCCCTTTGTTTGGGATGCCCAATTTAAAGTTTACTGGTTCAATGAGTAGGCTAGTCAAAAAAATTTACACCGTAAATAATTTAAAACCGTTCTCTCCTCAGTCTTTCAGTAGTTATAGCGATTAACTACCAAGTTTCGGTGTGCTTTACCGTACTTGACAATTTAACTTGTCACAAATTTTGCTATTTATCCCAATGACTAAATCTATAGAAAAGATTGTAGTATAGGAGTTTTAGAAGCCAAAGGTAAATCCTGTTAGAAATACCTTTACTCACAGGTTTAGAATACCAGATTTTGAGTTGAGTTTAAGCAAGTTTTTTTTACTTTTTTCAATCAACTCTTAATCATGATGTTCTGCACCGTGTTCTTCTAAAGCTTCTCCAATATAGTTAGCAGCTAGGGTGGCAAAAATTAGTGCCTGAATAGCACTTAAAAATAGACCCAATACCATAAGTGGCAGAGGAATAAACAGAGGTACTAGCAAAACTAGCACTCCTACTACCAATTCATCCGCCAGGATATTACCAAATAAACGGAAACTCAGTGATAGAGGCTTGGTGAAATCTTCTATGATCTTGAAAGGGACCATAAAAGGTACTGGTTGGGCGTAACCCGCAAAATACCCTAAGCCTTTTTTACTTATACCTGCATAAAAATATGCGATAGAAGTCAGCAGTGCTAATGCCACTGTTGTATTAATGTCACTTGTAGGGGCGGCTAGCTCTCCTGAAGGTAGTTCAATTAATTTCCAGGGTACTAGTGCGCCTGACCAATTTGACACGAAAATAAACAAGAATAACGTACCAACAAATGGCACCCAGGGGCGATACTCTTTTTCACCTATCTGGTCTCTAGTAAGACTGCGCACAAATTCTAGGACATATTCCATAAAATTTTGCATCCCACTAGGAATTCGCTGAACATTACTTGTTGAGATCAACGCAGCCAAAACTATCAGGCCGATGACTACCCAGGATGTGAGTAAAATTTGACCGTGTATTTTGAGGTTACCTAGTTCCCAGTAGAAATGCTGGCCAACTTCCAATTCAGCCAGAGGTAAAAAGTTAATAGTGTTCAAAACATCTAGCATTTTGATTCTCAGGCTTCCCGATATATATCAAGGTGTGGAGTTTTCCATAAATTAGCTAAAATAGCTAGGAGTCAGGCATAATATATGTCCGCAGTACATAAATGATAAGTGCTGCTTTGTAAGTTAGAAATCCTAAGAAAATCGGCAAAATTTTTAGCTGATTTAACTGAGTTGCTACTACGATCAACCCAACAAATATGGCTAGCCGTGTTTTACTTAGGCTTCCTTTTTCTCTGCCTATACTCTCAACTTCTTTAGCTAACATTCTTAAGTAAACCACACTTGTAGTTGCTCCAATCAAGTAATTGAGAGCAATGTTTAGGGAGTAAAAAACCCAGACAAAGATAAAGATTATCCCTGTAATTGTCAAGGTGATTACATATAAATCCTGTTGCAGTTTGTAATACTCTTGCATTGAAGCATTTGGTTCTGGTGATATAGTAACCGCTTCTGGAGTATTGCTGTCAACAAAATTTGGTTCTGTTGATGTATCAGGTGAGTTCACAGAACTTAGATTAATCCCAATAGTGGGCTTATTTATAAACCAAAAGTAATCATACCATGTTGAAGTAACAATACTTAAGATGAATTGAGTTTTTTGGGCAAAGGAATTTTGTAGTCATAAGTCACAATTAAGAAGTCAAAAGTTATTTTGGGGAAAATTTAAGTGGAGCCAGGGGTTAATAAAATCAACAGTCGAGACTGAAGCGATCGCACAATTTCCAAGCCTACTGTTAAATTAGCTAATATATCTCCTACTGTTTGTGGAGATTGGCTTTCTATACTAGCCTCACAAGCTTGTAAAAACTCATATTCTTCCCTTGACAAATTTACCAGTTTGTAGTCACCGTCAAATATATTTTCACTCGGCCATCCTTGAATACAAGGACTTAACTCAGGTATCGCTGTTAACAATATTTCATCGTTAGACCAATCAATCTGTGGTAACGGAGGTCTCCCCAAGAAAAACTCATAATGACTAATCTGAGGATCTAATAACTCAATTAAACGATAGCGATCGCGTTCATCTAGGCCAGTTAATTTTTCCATTAATTCAGGAGACTTGCCTAAAAGTCGATTGCCATCCCAATATTCACGGTTAGAAAATCCTAAAAACTCTAGCCCTGATGCTTCTATTAACTCAAACAGAGTCTCAATATTATAGTCAATCTCTTGGGGATGGACATACATATCTGCAAAACATTCATCTCGTTGATTTTCAAATGCCCATCTTTCCTTCTCATACTTGACAAGGCGATTATCCTCTGGTAGAGAAGCAAAAATATCTCGTCCGATTTTGACTCCAGCTTTGTAATTTCCTCGTTGCTTACCTTGAAGAATAGCGATCGCCTGCTGCATCAACCTAATTTCCCAGCGACCCAACTCTGCATAGACAAAGATGTGCATAATCCCACCAGGGGCCAACTTCAAAGCCAGATTTTGAATACCTCGAATTGGATCGGGTAAATGGTGCAGTACCCCTACACAATTAATAAAATCAAACTCACCCTCTAGTTGGCCCACATCATAGATACTGAGGTGATGAAATTCTACCCGCGAGGCTCCTGAACGGCTGCAGCGCTCCTTTGCCACCCGCAAAGCACCACTGCTCAAATCAATTCCTACTACAGAAGCTTGAGGATTGAGGTGAACTAGATAATCTGTACTCGAACCGGTACCACAACCTGCATCTAAAATCCTGACATTTTGCTGCAGGGGTTTTTTGCCAGTGCAGAAACTGTAGGCAACAGGCCAACTCCACCGCCAGTTGTATCCTGGTGGTGCTTCATCCACCAGAGGGTCTGGAGGGAAAGGGAAAGTATCATAAAGTCCTTGAACTGCAGAACTAATATCCAATTTATCTTCCATATATGAGAGCGGAAACTATTTTACGAAATCAGTGTATTGGCCAGACATTCCTGAGCTATCTGGAAATCAAGGCAAATTTTTATGGCCCGATATCTCAAAAGATCGAGAGTTAGTTAACAAAACTTATTATTTTTTCTAAGATAACTGCTCATAAATCTATAAAATAAAGTTCTGTAAGGTTTTTTAACAAACGCTGATAATTAGCCCAAAACATTCTACCTTGAAAAAGAGAAAGAAAAGTTAGAAAGTAAAAACAGTAAAAATATTTACTTTCTAGTGCCTCAATATTTCTATCAGGTTACTGTTACAAAACTTCAAGTTAAAACTTAAAGTTGAATAACTCAGCCAGGGTAGTAATTAATGAGGCGAATTGGGCTAGGCAATACCTAATATAAAATTCAGCCTAGTTTTTAAAGATGTTCTAGCAGAACGTTTGCAAAAAAGGTATAAATTTTTAATGCTGATATGATCAACATCTGAACTTAAAGTTTCGATGTAAATACAGTATTTTAACTGTAAAAAATCAGCAATTATGGTGTTAATAAAAAGGTACTGTGGAAAACACACAGAACCCCAGGTAAGCAGAAAAAGCAACCTACAAATAACCCATAAACTCTGGAGTGGGGCATCACTTAGAGTATAAAAAAGTTGCTTATGGAGGTCTTAATACCAAAGAGAATAGAAGATAATTTCTATTGTCTAGGAACAAGGTTTTCCAGTAATAAAAATTTTTGAGGCAACAAAAAAATCCACGCTTACCGACAAGAGGAAGCTTGTGGAAAATGTCATAAAAAGTCAAGCTAAACAGTCCAAATAGAAGCTGTAAAAACTTCAGATAGGGAGCGACAAAAATCGAATGACTGTCAAAGCAAGTGGTGGAAGTTCAGTTGCACGTCCGCAACTATATCAAACTGTACCAGTATCAACTATTTCTCAAGCGGAACAACAAGACCGCTTTTTAGGAAAATCAGAACTAGATGAACTTTCTACATTCTTTAGTTCTGGAGCAAAGCGTTTAGAAATTGCTCAGGTACTGACTAATAATTCAGAAAGAATTGTTTCAATTGCCGCCAATACAATCTTTACAGGTGGTTCACCTTTGGCCTTTTTAGAAAAGCCAGAGGAAGACGAAGAAATGGCCATGAGTGCAGTTACTGCTACAACAGCAGTATCTGAAGGCATGAAGCTAGGCAATATTACTTATGTAGAAAACGAAGGTGGCAGCAATAACTTTTTACAAGGTTTGCGCTCATTGTTCACTAACTTAGGTGCTGGCAGTGCTGGCCCAGTACCAGCAGGTTTCCGACCAATTAGCGTGTCAAGGTATGGTCCTGCTAATATGACCAAATCCTTACGGGACTTATCCTGGTTCTTACGCTATACTACCTACGCTATTGTGGCGGGAGACCCTAATATTCTCTCAGTCAACGTTCGTGGTTTAAGAGAAATTATTGAGAATGCTTGTTCATCTGCTGCAACTATTGTAGCTATTCAACAGATGCGACAAGCTTCAATTGGATATTTCAGAGATCAGGAAGCTAGAGACATTGTTGCTCAATACTTCGATGTACTTTTGACAGAGTTCCGTGGTCCTACACCTTCTAATAAGCAACGCCAAGGTCAAAGCTCAGATCAGCAAGGTTTAGAACTACCACAAATTTACTTTAATGCTGCCGAACGGCGACAAAAATTTGTGATGAAACCTGGGCTATCGACCTTTGAGAAACAGGATGTCGTCAAAGCTGCTTATCGACAGCTATTTGAACGGGACATTATCCGAGCTTATGGCCTGAATATTTCTTACCTGGAATCTCAGGTCAAAAACTGCGAAATCACGATGAAAGAGTTTATTCGTCGTTTGGGTAAATCTCCTCTGTATCGGAAACAGTTCTACGAACCTTTTGTCAATAGTCGTGTTGTAGAATTAGCAGCTCGTCACTTCTTAGGTCGGGGCTTGAGTTCACCAGAAGAATTCAGCAAATACTTTAATATTGTTACCAAAGGTGGTTTGTCCGCTTTGGTAGATGCAATAGTTGACTCCCAAGAATATTCTGACTATTTTGGAGAGGAAACAGTACCATATATACGTGGTTTAGGTCAAGAGGCTCAGGAATGTCGGAACTGGGGAGTACAAATTGACCTATTTAACTACAGCGCTCCTTTCCGAAAAGTACCTCAGTTTGTTACCTTATTTGCTGACTATAATCAACCCTTGCCAGACCAGCACGTTTATGGTAGTGGTAACGACCCATTAGAAATTCAGTTTGGGGCAATATTCCCGAAAGAAACTCGTAACCCCAAAAACCGTCCAGCACCTTTTGGTAAAGATACTCGTCGGATTTTAATTCGTCAGGGTGCTGGTATTGATAACCAAATTAGTAACCCTGGTGCAATAGCTCAAAATCCTGGTTCTCTTGGTCCGAAGGTTTTCAAGTTGGATCAACTACCTAGTGGTTATGTTAGTAGTGGTTTCAGTAACTCTGGTGGTAGTAACGGTGCTAGCATTAAGTATTCCGAAAGTTCTACTCAAAAAATTATCGCTGCTGCTTATCGTCAAGTATTCGGTCGGGATGTTTACGATGGTCAACGTCTGAAAAGTGCTGAGAACAGACTTGAAAACGGTGATATTACTCTTCGGGAGTTTATTCGCGCTTTGGCAAAGTCTGATACTTTCAGGAATATATACTGGAGTTCCTTGTATGTATGTAAGGCGGTTGAGTATATTCATCGGCGGTTATTAGGTCGCCCGACTTATGGTCGTAAGGAAATTAATTCTTACTTTGATATTTGTGCTAAGAAGGGTTTCTATGCTCTGGTTGATGCAATTATTGATGGTAAAGAGTATAACGAAGCTTTTGGCGAAGATACAATTCCTTACGAACGCTACCTAACTCCTGCTGGTTTGTCCTTGCGAAATACAAGGGTAGGTAGTATTGGCGACAAAAATCTGCAAGTTCAGAAAGAAGTTACACCAAGATTTGTTGAATTGGGAACTCCTGTGGAAGTTCGCAGCGAACCTGATGTTGAGTTCCGAGTTATTCAAGGTGTTAACAAGCAACGGGAGCAGTCTAAGGTATTTAAGTTAACAAGTGCCCAAAATGTGCAACAGTTGAAGTTGGTTGTTGCTGCTGCTTACCGTCAGATTTTTGAGCGGGATATCGATGCTTATATTGTTAGGAGTGAGTTCTCTTCTCTGGAAAGTAAGTTAGGGAATAATGAAATCAACCTCAAGGAGTTCATTGAGGGATTAGGTTGTTCTCAACTTTATGTTAAGGAGTTCTACACACCCTATCCTAATACTAAGGTGATTGAACTTGGTACTAAGCATTTCTTGGGTCGCGCTCCTCGCAATCAAGTTGAGATTCGGAAGTATAATCAGATTCTGGCGACTTCAGGTATTAAGGGCTTTATTGGCGCTATGGTAAATAGTGTTGAATACAGTGAGATGTTTGGTGAGGATACTGTTCCGTATCGTCGTTTCCCAACACTTCCTGCTGCCAACTTCCCGAATACTGAAAGGTTGTATAACCAGTTGACTAAGCAGAATGAAGATTTGGTGATACCAAGTTTTGAGCCTGTAGCTACAACAGATCGCAGTTAAACTATTAGTTAATTTTAGGGTTTAGTTGCTTTTTTCCCCTGCTGTAAGTTTTTATGGCAGGGGAAACTTTTTTTGAAAACAAAATTGCCAAAAGGTTAGTTGCTGGCTCCAAAAAGACCTAAAAAAATTCCTACTTGGAAAGTCAAAAAGAATCCACTAATAGAATCTCTGAATCAGGATAGACCTTAACCAAATCAGAACCACCATATCTAGTAGGGGCGATTTCGCATAGGGAATGCTACGCAAACGGGAATCGCCCCTACAGATGGTGTATGATTTGATATTTTGCGTAAGTCCTGATGAAGAAGAAGCAATCAAAAAGTTGCAAGCATGGTAATCGAAAAATGCCAAACAGATACTTAAGTTCATTGTTCTGTAAACTTTCGCTGCGGATGGTATTAATAGTCCCCTTTGTGATGCAACTGCTGGTAAGCGTTGGACTGGTAGGTTATTTGTCTTATCGAAGTGGTCAGGACGCAGTACAAAATCTCTCAGAACGCTTGATGACAGAAGTGGTAGATCGAGTAAATTTGTATATTCAGCAGAATCTTCAGACAGCACTCCAAGTTAATAAAATGAATCTTGAAGTAGTCCGCAGTGAAGAGCTAGATTTAAAAAATATAGCTGAGATCAAGCGATTTCTCTGGAAACGCATTAAACAATTTGAAACGGTGAATTCTGTGATCTTAGGTTTACCTGACGGGACTTTCCAAGTGATTCACCGTATAAAACTCAAAGGGTCTCAGCAATATCCAGATGGAACATATATTCAATATGCTTATAATGATCCGAAAAATACGGAACGTTTGATCGTAACTTGGGTTGATAAGCAAGGTAATAGCGGCGAAGAGGTTTTTTCAATTGACAAATTCCCCGTTCAAGAACGTCCTTGGTATCAAGCTGCAGTCCGCGATCGCACTTTCGGTTGGACAAAAGCTTTCCAACTGGGGAAACTTCCCGTTCTAGGAGTTAGTAGTTATGCCCCATTTTTCGATCGCCAAGGTGAGTTACAAGGAATTTTTGCGGTCAATGTGGATTTAACATTCCTACAAGATTTTCTCAAATCTCTGAATATTTGCACGGGTTGTCGTATCGCTCTCATCGATCAGGATGGCTGGATGCTTGCTAGTTCGGTTGATGAGAAGCCTTTTATTCTACCTCAACAGAAGGAGTACGATGCTGGTGGCAACTATTATGGGACTTTCGAGCGGTTGAAACCGAACCAAAGCAGTGATGATGTCATTGCTTTTGCGACTAATTATTGGCAAACTTTAACCTCTGAAAAAAAATTACAAGAACAATTGCAATTTGGTCTTAATCAAGAGCAATACTGGCTGCGAATACTTCCTTTACAGTCGTCAAGTTCTGAAATCCCTAATCCAGAATGGAAAATTGCTATCATTGTTCCGCAGTCAGAATTTATGGCGGAGATTAATGCTAATACGAGAATTACGATCGCTCTTTGTATTTTGGCTTTGGTTATAGCAACAACTTTGGGTATTATTACCGCACGCTGGATTACACAACCGATTTTGAAACTAAACCAAGCTGCCAAAAGTATGAGTCAAGGAGAATGGAATCAAAAGACAATAGTGGAGAGCGATCGCCGTGATGAAGTTGGGGAGTTAGCTCAGTCTTTTAACCGCATGGCAAATGAATTACAAGTTTCGTTTGAAACTTTAGAACAACGAGTGGAAGAGCGAACTGTTGAACTCACTGAGTCGAATCAACAATTGGAAGTGGCGAAACAAAAAGCGGAAGTAGCAAATCAAGCCAAAAGCACTTTTATTGCTAATATGAGTCACGAATTGAGAACTCCTTTAAATGCTATTTTAGGCTTTTCTCAAATTATGATGCGTTCTCAAAATTTATCAAAAGAAGACAAGGAAAACACAACGATTATTAATAAAAGTGGTAACTATTTATTGACCTTGATTAATAATATTTTAGACTTATCTAAAATTGAAGCGGGTAAAATGACTCTCAATGGCAATACTTTTGACTTTTATTCTTTTTTAAATGAACTGGAAGATTTATTACATCTAACCGCAGAAAATAAAGGATTAACATTAATATTTGACCATCAAGATGATGTACCTCAATATATCTATACTGATGAAACAAAACTGCGGCAAGTATTAATTAACTTAATTAATAATGGGATTAAATTTACCTCTGAAGGTGGTGTGAGTGTAACAGTTGTAACTCAAAAAGAATCACCCTCTAATCTCTCCTTGAAAAATGAAGATTCTCCCCTTAATCTCTCCTTGGAAAATGAAGATTCTCCCCTTAATCTCTCCTTGGAAAATGAAGAATCCCCCCTTAATCCCCCCTTGGAAAGGGGGGAGAGTCGTGGAAAAGCTTTTGAAAGGGGGGAAAATAAGGCGACTATTATTTTTGAAGTCAGAGATACAGGAGCCGGAATTGCGGAAGAGGAAATGAGTAAATTATTTGAAGCATTTGCTCAAACTGAAACAGGTAAAAATAGTCAAGAAGGCACAGGTTTAGGTTTACCTATTAGTCGTAAATTTGTCAACTTAATGGGAGGAGATATTACCGTTAAAAGTCAAGTAGGAATCGGTACAACTTTTAGATTTCATATTGAAGTTGAGATTGTGAATGAAACAGAGATAGAAACTAAAGAAATTCAGCGTCATGTTATTGCTCTACAACCAAATCAACCTCGTTATAAAATATTAATTGTAGATGACCGTCCGACTAATCGTTTATTATTAATTAAACTATTACAACCATTAGGATTTGAGTTAAAAGAAGCTACAAACGGAAAAGAAGGTGTTGAAATCTGGGAAAAATGGCAACCTCATTTAATTTGGATGGATATGAGAATGCCAGTAATGGATGGTTATGAAGCAACTCAAAAGATTAAAGGCACAACTAAAGGAAATGCGACGGCAGTTATTGCTTTAACAGCCAGTGTTTTAGAAGAACAAAAAGCCATTATTTTATCAGCAGGATGTGATGATTTTGTCAGAAAACCTTTTCGAGAAGCTACCATTTTTGAAACCATGAAAAAGCATTTGGGAGTTGAATATATTTATCAAGAAGAAATACCATCTCAAACTTCAACTGAATTATCAAGTTTAACAGTAGAAGATTTACAAATAATGCCGACTGAATGGTTAGAAAAAGTGTATTATGCTGCTAAAGCTTTAGATGATGATATGATGGAAGAATTAATCGAACAAATTCCTGCCGAGCAGTCTTTATTAGCTGAAAAGTTAACTGTTTTAGTTAATGAATTTCAATTTAAGACTATTAGACAATTAATTGAATCATTGTAAGCATTCAGCTATTAGCTAGCCTCTTTCAGAGGAGCTTTCCTATCGGAATGCTCCGCAAACGCTAACAGCTGTCAGCTTTTTAATCAATAAAGCAAACATTTGCTTAATTTATACTATACTACTATCTATATTTTTAACCAGAGAATTGAAGCACAATAGCGACTAGCTCTAGTTATCAACTGAAAGTAATGAAGCTATTAGCTGATAGCTGACCGCTGACGATGCAGAATGCTTACGAATCATTAAATTTGTGACCATCAATATATGATGAAAAACTATGTACAAAAATCCTCTAAAAAATCATCAATCTTGTCATCAAAATATCAACCATCGCCAGACTCAATTGTTTGTGAAACATTCCATTCAGATATTATTATTCATCCTATTTTTTTGGCAGGTTTTGGTAACTGCTGCTTTGGGGGAAAACCGCTCCTTTCAGACTGAACAGAAAGCAGTAGAAAATTTAGCTAACTTGGCAAAGAAACCAACACCACAGATACTCCGATCGAGGGATGCAGGAAAGTTTACCAAATTTAAACATATCACTAGCAAAGATGGACTTCCCGAAGATAGAGTCTGGAATATTGTTCGAGATAATGATGGGTTTATGTGGTTTGCAATGAATGGTGGACTCATTCGCTATGATGGCAATGGAATGAAAATTTTTCAGCACGATCCTAATAATCCTGGTAGTTTGAGTAGCGATCGCTCTAGAGACCTATTGATAGACCGTAGTGGTACACTCTGGATTACAACTTGGAATGCTGGACTTAATAAGTATGTAGCTTCCACAGAGAGTTTTACTCATTATTATCACGATCCAGATAATCCCCAAAGTCTCAGTAGCGATGCACTTCGAGCTATCCATGAAGACAGTCAGGGAAATTTATGGATAGGTACTTTGGGTGCTGGAGTTAATAAACTGAATCGAGACACAGGTAAATTTATTCGCTACCAACATGATTCAAAAAATCCCCACAGTTTGATTAATAACGATGTGTTTAAAATCTATGAAGACAGGGAGGGTGTGCTTTGGATAGCTACTTATGGTGGTTTGGAAAAGTTTGACTATGAAACAGAAAGATTTACCCATTACCAGCACGATCCAAACGACCCCCATAGTCTCAGCGACAATGTTGTACGAGCAATTTATGAAGACAGTCGCGGGAATTTATGGGTGGGTACTCAAAATGGTCTCAACACTTTAGACCGAGAAACTCAGAAATTTACTCGATATCAATATAATCCTGACGATATAAATAAGTTAAATAACAATACAGTTTTTACAGTCTCAGCAGTTGAGGATGATGCAGGTTTTGTGTGGTTTGCGACTTGGGGTAATGGACTTTACCGATTCGATCCTGAAACAAAAACTTTTACCCATTATGAACATAACTCTGGCGACCCCTATAGTCTCAGTCATAATAATACTCTCCCACTCTACAAAGACGAAATCGGCAAATTGTGGATTCCGACAGAAAGAGGTGTGAATATACTGGATATTTTAGCCAAACCATTTATTCATTATCGTGCTATCCCTGGCGATGATAATAGCTTGAAACATAATGGTACCAATGCTATTTATCAAGATCGATCGGGTATTGTCTGGATTGGAGGTAGTGGTGGGTTAACCAGATTTGACCGAAATTCAGGAAAATTTACCCATTACGAATACAATCCCAATAATCCGAATAGCTTAAATAACCCGACGGTTAAATCTATTTGTGAAGACAGGAAGGGGAATCTTTGGATCGGTACTATCGGGGGAGGATTAAACAAGCTAAATCTCAAGACTAACCAATTTACTCATTACATTCACGATCCAACCAACCCCAACAGTCTCAGCAATAACCTTATCCATGATGTTGAGTGTGAAAGTCAAACAGGGACGATCTGGATTGGTACTTGGGGAGGTGGTTTAAACCAATTCGATCCTGAGACAGAAAAGTTTACTCACTATACCCACGATCCTGAAAATCCGAAAAGTCTGCTCAACAATCAAATTCGTGTTCTTAATGAAGACAGGGAGGGAAGACTTTGGATCGGTACTTTAATCGGACTAGATAAATTTGATCCTCAAACAAAAACTTTTAAC
>JASJEE010000167.1 GCA_030064835.1 Microcoleaceae cyanobacterium MO_207.B10
CTATTTCTTTCTAATTTATGACTTTTTGTGTATTAACGAAAATCTGCCTTTTCAAGGATTAAAGGTTCTATCCACCAATCTCTAAAAGCTAGTAAAATTCTCACTTGATTCTAGAATGAAATAGCCCTGGTTTCAATCCCTAATAGGGATTTATGGCGTTGCTGATGCGTGGGTATGATTTATATTTATTAGCGATCGCGCTCACTATTAAATAGTCAGTATTCTAGATTGTTGAGTTTTTATTTTCATTCCTTGATTCAGCAACGCCGGATTTATTTAAAAGGAAAGTTATTTCAGGAAATAATGTAAAAACTAGCTAGCTATGTTTCAATCCCTAATAGGGATTTATTTAAAAGGAAAGTCTGCCCCTAAAAACCCAGTCCTAGACTAAATCTCCCAACCATTTCTGGCAGAACTAATCTAAACTAATCTAAAACTTAAATTTCAGCTATTGGGCTTAGAGCAATACAACCCTGTCCAACACCGAAAACTACTGAATTGTCAAGGTTCTAGATTTTTGGCAAAACCCCCAGGAATTTCGACATAGCTATAGCTATAGGTATCCCTAATTTTACCATATCTATAAGGATAAAATATTAAACTAATTTTGTCTAGGAAATTTGCCAAATTTTTCATAAAATACGGATAAACTCAAACAATCAAGATTTTCCCGGTAATTTACAACCATCTAAATTAGCATTTTCCAGATTAGTATTTGTCAAAATTGCATTCTCTAAATTAGCATCTTGAAGATTAGCAGATTCTAAATTAGCATCACTCAAATCAGCACCAAAAAAATTAACCCTACTCAAGTTAGCATCCCATAATTCTGCATATTTCAAATCAGCATTTTTTAAGTTAGCTTCCTGAAGATTTGCCCCACTTAGATTAGCATTACTCAGGTCTGCTTCCTGCAAATTTACTCTTTTCAAATTAACATTACTCAGATTAGCATTTATGAGAATTATCTGACTCAAATTAGCATCGCTGAAATTAACACCTTTCAAGTTTGAATAACTCATATTTGCCTGAGTCAAGTTAGCATTTTGAAAATTAGCATGACTCAAACATAAATCTCCTAAATACATTCCACTCAAGTCAACATTACTGAGGTTAACTCCCCACATAAAAGCATTAGTAAAATTAGCACCATTCAAATCAGCTTGACTGAGATTACAACAACTTAAATAAGCATCTGTTAAATCGGCATTTTGTAAGTTAGCTATGCTTAAATTTGTATTTCTCAAATTGGCATTTTTCAAATTGGCAAAACCCAAATTAATCCCACTTAGATTAGCATCTATTAATTCAGTATCACTTAGGTTCACCCGCATAAATCTTTTCTGATTATGTGCATATAATTCTAATAGTATAGATGCTTCCCACTGATATTCTGATAATGCCTGTCTAACTTTTATTTCCTCTCTTTCTTGCAGGATAAAATATGCTTTATACTGCACTTCCTTTGACTCGTCTTGCAAACAGTTAATTACTAAATCTATTCCAGTTTCTCCATAGTGTAATGCTTCCGATAATGCAGCAATTCTCACCTCTACTTCCTTAGCCACTAAAAGTTGCTTCAGATTTTCTATTTTATCTAAGGTTTCTGTATTCGTTTTAGATATTCTATTCTCTGAATTATGGGGAGTTAGTTGACTCGATTTTTTACTCATTATGATTGTGATTCTTGTTGGTTGATTTATCAAGTATTGGAGAAAAAATGGGGAGATTAATACTGACAGCGCTTTTCGCTCTTGATGAACCACCGGAGCCATAAACAAAACCCTGTAGGGACCTTGCCTGCAACATCCCTACTCTGGTCTACCGAAATGAAAACCACTGTCATATAAAATTTGAAGGGGAGAAAAAAATAAATCATCTATATTAGTATAATAATTTTTATTATAACTAATCATATAGCAATCCTAAATAGGTTGTAAAAACTCAAAAAGTCAATAAAAAAATGAAACTCTTGTCTGTTCCATGTTCCCTAAAAACCATTAAAATTTTGTACACGACTCAAATAGGATTGCTATATAGCAACAAGCAAAAGGAATTAAATATTATACAATACCTAATCAACCGGAAAATTCCTGTCAATTAGGTAGAAAAAATCAAACAATTCTGACTCTTAAATTCTTAATCCTCTGATCAAAAATTAACCTTATCAAACGCCAAAAACTTAATAAAGATCTTTAATATCTTTACAGAAAATTTATGGGTTCTTCTGCATAGTAATGGTGAGAAAAGAATATTTATTTTTTCCCAAACCTACATTCACTTCCTCTACCATTACTATGCACCACCGTTATTTTCTGTAGGGAGATTTCATCTGACCAGAAAATTAGGTTTCAAGTCTCCTCTTTAAAGGTACTGTTAACTGTTAACTGAAATGACATCCCTACAGGTAAAAGCATAGTTTTAAGTTGCAGCTACCAAACCACTATGCCTTAACAGAGGTTCAGTATTAGGTTCCCGACCTCGGAAACTCTTAAACACATCCATTGGATGCAAACTCCCACCTAATGCTAACACTGTATCCCGAAAACGCTTGCCACAAGTAGCGATCGCTGACTCATCTTCTAAACCAGTTTCTTCAAAAGCAGCAAAAGCGTCAGCACTTAATACCTCTGCCCACTTATAGCTGTAATAACCTGCTGCATAACCACCAGCAAAAATATGCCCAAAGGAACATAAAAATGAATCTTCTGGCAACGGTTGTAAAACAGCAGTAGTTTTAGCAATGCGGTTCCGGACATCCGCCACTGTTTCTTCCCCACCAGGTTGATAACGGTGATGTAGTTCGATGTCAACTAAAGCAAAGTGCAATTGACGTAACATTCCACTACCACTCATATAATTTCGAGCTGCCAATAGTTTCTGATAATAATGTTCTGGCAAAGCTTCTCCTGTTTCGTAATGTTTTGCCATCCCGAATAAAGTGGCGCGATCGTAACACCAGTTTTCCATAAACTGACTGGGTAACTCCACTGCATCCCACTCTACATTATTAATACCCGCAGCTCCTGCATGGTCAACTATTGTCAACATATGTTGTAAACCATGGCCGAACTCATGGAACAGAGTTTCTACCTCGCTGAATGTCATCAGACTTGGTTTACCATCGACAGGTGGAGTTTGGTTGCACTGCAAATAAGCTACCGGCAAACGCACAGTAGTTTGACCATTTTCTACAATTTTAGCGCGAGTTATACACTCATCCATCCAAGCGCCACCGCGTTTTTCTGCGGGACGACTATAGGCATCTAGATAAAAGTAAGCGATAGGAGTATTAGTTTCATCGCTTACTTGAAAATAACGCACGTCTTGATGCCAAACTGGTGCTTCCCCATCTACAGGAGTAATATTTATGCCAAATATCCGCTTGACTAAACCAAATAACCCATCAAGAACTTGTGGCAGTGGAAAATAAGGTCGCAACTCTTCTGCTGTGAAAGAAAATTTTTCTTCTCGTAGTCTTTCTGCCCAAAAACTAATATCCCAGTGCTTGATATCATTTGCTTCTGGTGCATTTTTGCTAGCAGCAAATTTTTTCAATTCTTCCAAGTCTTTGACTGCAGCATCATAGCTAGCACTGCGTAGTTCTTCTAATAATTTTTCTACTGCTTCGACAGTGGGAGCCATTTTACTAGCAAGACTTAGTTCTGCATAACTATTAAAACCTAAAATATCTGTTTTTTGTTGACGTAAATCTAAAATGCGTTCAATTAAAGGATAATTATTTAAGTCCCCACTGTCAGCACGACTAATGAATGCTTTATATATTTGTTCCCGCAGTTCCCGCCGTTTGCTATGCTGCATGAAGGGTACAAAACTAGGATAATCTAGAGTGATACGCCATGGTCCGTTTTCTGGGGTAGCGTTTGTGGCTCCCTTTTCTCTGGCTGCCTGAGCTGCTAAACTTAATAAGCTGGGAGGTAAACCTTCGACTTCTTCTTTTTTTGTCAGGGTTAAGCTAAAAGCTTTGGTTGCATCGAGAACGTTATTAGAAAATTTAGTGGAAAGTTCTGCTAGTTCTAGTTCAATGGCGTTAAAGCGTTCTCGTTTTTCTCCTTCTAAACCTACTCCTGAAAGTTCTGCATCTCTGATAGCGGTTTCAATTATGCGTTTTTGCCCCGAATCTAAATTTTGCCAACTATCACTATTCCGTAAACTTTTAAATGCTTGATAAAGAGGTTGACTTTGACTTAGTTTGTTTAAAAATTCTACTACTTTTGGTTGTACTGTATCATGGGCTGTTCGCAATTCAGGGCTGTTTTTTACTCCCATCAAATGCCCCACTATTCCCCAACTCCAAGTTAAACTATCTACTAATTTTTGTAGGGGTTCTACAAGGTCATTCCAGGTTGGTTTAACAGTTACTTCTAAGTTATTTAATTCTTGCTCCAGTTCTTCTAGTAGTTCTGTTATTGCAGGTACTACATCTTCTGGTTTTATCGATTCAAAAGGTGGTAATCCTTTGCCAATTAGTAATGGCTTTTTGCTGACTGTAGCATTAGCGTTCATACGCGGTTTCTCTTGGTATCCTTATTCATTTTTATTTTTTCTAGCTTCTACATTGTAGCGTAAGTAAAAAATAAATCAAATTTTATTTGACAATTATAAATAAGTAATTTTATTTTGTACAAAGTTTATAAATGTTTGCTATAACTATTATCAATCTTGGGTTTAGGGTGTGGGGTGTTGGGTGTGGTGAAATAATATGAAAAACAAAAAAAAAGCTAGTTATAAAAGGGATAAAGTGGATTTTTTTATTAATTAGTTAATAGTTGAATTTTTCTCAAACATAAAATTATTTTTTTTAAATTGGTATTACTGAAGCATCAATAATTATTTTTTAAATAATTAACGTTTCATTTCAGTTATCAGTTATCAATTAATAGTTAGCCTCCTCCGGAGGAGCTGCGCTAACAGTACCTCGGCAATAAGGAGGCTAGAAATTTGGAATATTCTCTTTCTTTATCCCCTTAAAATGGCAGGCTTTAGAATAATTTTTTGGTAAAGCTTTTTAAGTAGAGCCAGAAAGTAATATACAGTAGTTATTGTCTGAATCAGATACAGTCTTTTTTTCTCTTCATCTATTCCCTAAAAACTCCCAAAAAATTGTCTACTTTATTTGATAAATCCTAATATTGATGATCTAGTGTGGCTAATTTACTTGAAAAACTATAATATATAGCAATCCTAAATCATTTGTAAAAAATCAAAAAATAGATAAAAATACTGAAACTCTTACCCCTGTTTCCCGTTCCCTATTCCCTTTTTCGAGGATATTTTTTTGACAACTAAAATAGGAATGCTATCTGTATCATAAAATTATTAGATTTCTTACGGAAATTTGCCAATTCATTATCACAAATTATATATGAGATTCATATCTAAGTAAGTTTTTCCCTGAGCATTTCCAGATATCACAGTAAATGGTTCTTCAGGTTCTCCCAAATGATTTAACACCAACTTTGCACCAGTAAAATCTTGATTTTTCGTATAATCATTAACTGTTACTACTGTTCTTAATCCCACCTTTAAAGCCGCTTCTAAACCATTATCAGAATCTTCAAATACTATGCAATTATTCGCTTGAATATTCATTTTTTCTAAAACATAGTAATAAATATCCGGTGCTGGTTTCTTCTCAGGAACCATGTCACCTGCTGCAATTATTTCAAACCAAGAAATGCTCTCCTTTCCCAAGGTATATTCTAATAAAGTAGTCACATTTGGTAGAGCGCTTGTTGTCGCGATCGCCAGACGCATTTGGTTTTTTCGTGCTTCTGTTAATAACCTTTTTATCCCCGGACGTAATGGGATAGTTCCAGTTGCTATTAATTCTTGGTAATATTCACACTTAGATGCGTGTAATTGGTCAATCAGTTTGTCCCGTGGGATAGACAATTCCAATTTTGGTTGATAATTGCTGATATAATAATCAATGCGTTCTTTTCCGCCTGAAACTGTCAATAATTCACCATATAGGGAAGTTGACCATTCCCAGTCCAGTCCCGCTTCTGCAAAAGCCCGATTATAAGCGACTCTATGGCCATCTTTTTCGGTTTCTGCCAGAGTCCCATCAACATCGAAGATTAAAGTGGATAATTCAGTCATTGAGGAAACTATGTAATTTTATCCTGGTATGTTTGATTGATTTTATACCTATTAAGTGTTTTAAGTGTCGCTATTTTTCCCACCGATAATCTGGGATAATTATCTAGCTAAAATCTTCCTTCAGATTGTTTAACTGATTCACTTATAGGTTCTTTGATTGGCTTTTTTGAAACTAGGGAATGGGATGATTGATGATAATTTGTGTGTTGTAACTGCCTGACTATAGTAATCAAGCGTTTTAGGTGTGGCTTAACAACTTCTCGGTTTTGGACTTCTAAATCATCTATTTTGGCCTGCATCTGGGATATATCCGGTTGAGGTCTCTTGGCCAATATTTCCATATCCCTCTGTAGATTAGCGATCGCTTCTTCGATTACCAACAGACGGCCATTCACTGTTTCCCAGTCTTCTGTAGTTAGAGCTTTTTTACCCACAGCAGCCAAACTCTTTTGCACAGAAGAGGCCGAATTTTCCAGTGCATTTAACTGGTCTTGTATTCCCCAGTCTACAGGCTGTGTTGATTTATTTGATAGGTCTTCGCGAACTGATTCAATTTCTGTCGAAAGCTGTTGACGTAGCTTTACGATTACTTTAACGGCATTTCTTTCTAACTTTTCTACGGAATTTTGAACTTCGGCCACCTCCGAATATTGGGACAACTGCATTTGTTGCTCAAACCTATATCTATTAGCTATATTCAGGGATAAAGCCAATGTTAGAGGGGCTACTGCATAAAAAGCTTGACCCCAAGCTGCTACTGCTAAAGCACCCATTGCTGAAGCCACTACGCTAGCATACTCTGCCAAGTCTAGCCAATGCTTTTGGTAAAGATTTTGCTTCAAAGTTCTGTTCTTCGGAATAATGAATCTAGATTCTGTTCTGCTGAACTTACCCAAGCTTACCCAAACTTATGTTTAAGTCTTAGAGACTAGTTTTCTGCTTCACCGAAGACTACTAATTAAGTTTGTTAGTTATCTTCGTCCACATACTTAAAATCGGTGGGAAATCAACCTACTCACATGAATCTTAACATAACCTTGACAATCTACTCTGGTAAATCTTGAAAAAAATTATATTTAGCTAATAGACCTATCTGGAAAAGAGGTAGTAGTGGAATGACACACATTAAATGGTGCATTAGAAAATGGGGAGATGGGGAGATGGGGTTCAGTTATACCATTTCTCAAAAACTTTTCTACATTTGATTGAAGTAGGGGAGTAGGGGAGTAGGGGAGTAGGGGAGAAGTAAAAAAAAGGAATAATTGATGCTAAATTTACTCAAACTAATAAAAAAGTAATGACCTTAGTTTAATTACTTAATAACTGAAGTGTTATCCAAGTATAGCCTTACTTTTGGGAATTGGTATTATACAAAAAAAGCTGCACAGTTTTAGCTGTGTTGGTCCTGTAGGATTGGGTAGGGGAGTAGAGAGAAATAATTAATGTTTTCTTTACGACAATTGATTTGATTTTTTATTATTGGAGATACCTATAGTATATATTACACCAGTTTTTATATGAGTAAACCACAGTTAAAAATCTAGTTGGAAGGTTTTAGATGCAGGCTTTTTACTTCATCAAAAGGTTCAAAGAGTTAGCATTAAAGGCTCACTATAGCAGAAAAATTAAGGGACTATTCTTCCTGCTACATCCTCTATAACTCCCATTTATCCTGACTCCTATCCTCCACCAAAATACTTTTTCAGCAAACCCTAAGTATGAATTCGTCAGCGTTCAGCGTTCCTTACTTTTTGTATTTGAAGGAGAAATTAGGATTTAGTAGTGCGATAATTAAAAGTCTGGGTAAAAGCGGACATCATCACCTAAATTTAACTATTTTGGTACATAGCAATCCTCTTTTACTTGTGTGTAAAATCTTACTACTTTTTGGGAATAGGTTTGGAGACAATGGGTCAGTGTTTCGGAGTTGATTTATAGTTTTTCAATTTTTTTTTACAAACTATGCACGGATTGCTAGATTATCGCTGATAACTGAAGGCTAATAGCTGTTTTTGCAGCATTCCGTTGGCGCAGCATTCCGCACGAAAGGAAATACTTACGTTTACATAACCATTAGCCGTTTAATTTTACTAGTTTAAAATCATCGTCAATGAATAAAATGAAATCTATTTTTAGTCTTACCTTGTTTATCTTTCTAATTTTAGGAGTTGGATATTTAACAGTTAATTTTGTCTTGGCTCTGATCGAAAAATTTTCCTAAACCAATGAGCAATTGTTTTCATATTAAACTTGTTAACAAAATGTTGTTTTGAACCACATTTCCTAAGTCTTGATAATTATCATAAAAAACATCAAGTAAGTTTAATAGGTATTTTAATTATAAATTCTGTTCCGGTTCCAGGTTGAGATTTACAATCCAATTGACCATGATGTTTATCAACAATTAACTCTTGAGAAATAGATAAACCTAAACCTGTACATTTTTGGGAGGATTTGGTACTAAATAAAGGTTCAAAAATTCGCTGATAAACAGCTTCCACCATACCAGGTCCATTATCAACAATAGCGATCGCTACATAATTATCTTTAACTTCTGTAGTAATCTTAATTTGTGGTTCAAATAGTTGATGATTTGTTTTTTGTAATGTCAGTTCTCGATGTTTTTCTTCTAGTGCATCAATAGCATTAGTTAAAATGTGCATAAACACTTGATTTAACTGTCCGGGATAACATTCGACACTAGGTAAGTTACCATAATTTTTAATCAAAGCAATACCTGGACGACCTCCCTTGGATTGAAATTGATTTTGCAAAATTAACAAAGCACTATCTAATCCTTTGTGAATATCCACTGCTTTGATAGATTCTTCCTCGACTCGTGAAAACTGTTTGAGTCCTCTAACGACATCTCTAATTCGTTCCGCCCCAATCATCATCGAATCTAATAATTTAGGTAAATCTTCTTTGAGAAAATCTATTTCTAAATCTTCAATTTCTGATTCTATTTCTGGTACAGGATTTGGATAATATTCCTGGTACATATCCAATAGATGTAACAAATCTCGAATATAATTTTTAGCATAGGCAATATTACCAGAAATAAAATTAATTGGGTTATTAACTTCATGGGCAACTCCTGCTACTACCTGCCCCAGGGAAAACATTTTATGCTTTTGAATTAATTGAGTAGTAGCTGAATTTAGTTTCTGTAAAGTTTGCTCTAATTTATAAGCTTGCTGCTGAAATTTTTCCTGACTCTGACGGAGGGAATTTTCCATTTCTAAACGTTCTGTAATATCCAATCCCACAAAAACTGCAGCGGGTAATGATGCTACATCACGATAATATTTTTGAGCGACTATTAAATAAGTCCTACTATTTCCTTTAACGTTAGCTTTTACTTCTTTAGCAACAGTCCAATCTGACTTAGCAAAAAAGTCGTAAACAAAATCATTAAATTCAGGACTAGTTTGCAAAAATCCTACTTCTTTACTAATAAAAGCTTCAGTCGGCAAATTGTAAGAATTTGCCAAATGTTTATTAACTCCCAAATATCGTAAATCTGCATCTACCCACGAAACTAATCCTGGAACAGCATTTAAGACAGCTTGTAATTGTTCTTTAGCTTCCAATAAACCTTTGTTAGTTTTCTTTTGCTCGGAAATATCGCGCACCACAGTACATTGGTATTCATTACCTTGAAATTCTAAATAATTTACAGTTATTTCGACAGGAAAAATACGACCTTCTTTAGTGCGACAAAAAGATTCAAAGATGAGGGGATTTTGATGTTTAACTTTTTGCCAATGAGTCGGCCAAATTGCCACTGATAATTCTGGGTTAATATCGTGAATAGTTAGTTCTAATAACTCCGATTCGGAGTAGCCCAAAGAGCGACAACCTTGTTTATTTACATAGCATATTTGTCCGTTTGAAGTAATCCAGAAAATAGCATCAGCAGCATTATCGGTGGCTAACTGGTTTAATTCTAGTTGGTGTTGGACTTGTTTGTCGGTAGTTATAACTTCTGTAGATAAAATTAGTCCACCAATAGCACCTTTATCTGTATTCCACTGTGTAACTGTCCATTTTACCCACTCTATCGATCCATTAGGAGTAGTGATTAAATCTTCTATTTCAAATTGACCAATTGTCCCCAATAGACATTTTTCTGCTTGTTGCTGCCAAAATTTTGGCAGATTAGGAAATATTTGATAATGAGAATGACCAATAATTTCAGCAGACGTAATTTGCCATTGTTCTAACCACAAACCAGAGCAGGTTAGATAACGCATTTCCTGATCTACCATTGCGACTGCGGTAGGTATGTATCTCACAAACTGACTAAGGTTGTGATTATGATGTATCTCTGGATACTGATTACTAGGAATTATTGTGGGTTTAGCATCAGTGATTTCTGTGATGGGCCTTTGTTTCATTTTTGGGATTTCCTCCCTACTCTTTTTTGATGTTTGAGCTGTTATATAGTTCATAGTTAATACTTCTCAAATCTAAATAAAATATTAGAGGGGTTATAATATGAGGGGCTAGACCCCTCAATAATTATATTTTTAACATCTATTTGTCTATGAATGCCATTGTTAACAGCTTTATGTATGCTTTACTCTTATACTGTGGATGTTTCGGGTGAATAGATTAGTTATGCTTTGGAATTTAATGTAGTTATGGGTACAATATCTTTTTCTGCGTCAGATTTGATTCTCTAGAAGTTATAATTCTAGGAATTTAGCTTGTTGCTGGAGTAATTGTACTTAGATTGACTTTGTGTAACTATTGGACTGACACATCTAAATAATGGTGCGTTAAAAGTGAAGTTTGGGAAGAGGGAGAAGAGCGGTACACCTAGAAACAAAAATCTATTGGACAGTTTTAGGCGTGTCTGGACTGAAACAGCTAAAATTGTCCCTGACGAAGGAAAGCCTTCAGCAATTAGCTATCAGGTATTAACTATTAACTTATTGTTAGCTATAAGTGGCATTAGTATTGAGATTATTGAGTGATAATTGAAAGTATGGATCGAAGCTAAATTGTTAATCTTGGTAGTTGTTTTATCTCAACGTTGGTTGAAGACCCGCGCTCTCCGGAAGGGGAGCGTCGTATGGGAAAACCAATCAATGTTGTGGGTTTACACATAATCTGTTAAAATGTCAAAGTCGAAAAGCAAACAGTAGATGGTTGAAAAAGCCTACAAATTTAGGTTTTACCCAACTCCAGAACAGGAAAATCTGTTGAGGAGAACCTTGGGTTGTGTACGTTTGGTCTATAACAAAGCTTTAGCAGCAAGAACTCAATTGTGGCATGAGAACAAAGAGCGAGTCAGCTACAAGCAAACTTCCGCTATGCTTACCAACTGGAAAAAACAGGAAGATTTAGATTTTCTAACAGAAGTAAGCAGTGTTCCATTGCAGCAAGGCTTAAGACATTTACAAAGAGCTTTCACTAACTTTTTTAGTGGGCGGGCTAAATATCCTAACTTCAAGAAAAAGCGCAACGGTGGTAGTGCTGAATTTACAAAGTCTGCATTGAAGTGGGAAAATGGTCAAGTCTATTTAGCCAAATGTGCAGAACCATTACCCATTAGATGGAGCAGGCAACTGCCCCAAAACTGTGTGCCTAGTACAATTACCGTCAAACTTGGCCATTCTGGTAGATGGTCTGTATCTCTGAGAGTTAATGATACCAGAGATTTGAAGCTTAAGCCAGTCAAAAAACAAATCGGGATTGACTTAGGGATTACCAGTTTAATAACTACCAGTGATGGAGAAAAAGTAACTAACCCTAAGAATCTGAACAAGCTACACAAAAAACTGAGGTTAGCTCAAAAGTCTCTCTTTAGAAAAACCAAGGGAACAAATAACTATCAGAAAGCCAGACTCAAAGTAGCTAGGATACACGCCAAGATTAAAGATTCAAGACTTGACTACACTCATAAACTGACAACCCAACGCTCAAGCGAGAAAACCAAACGATAGTAGTTGAGGATTTAGCAGTAAAAAA
>JASJEE010000014.1 GCA_030064835.1 Microcoleaceae cyanobacterium MO_207.B10
AACAATTAATAATTAATAATTACCCCTTCTTAAAAGAAGGGGATTGACTAAAAGGAATTTTTTGGATTTATCCCCTTAAAATGGGAGGCTTCAAACCTGAATTGTTGAATGAATAATTAATTGACTATCAACTCTTAATTCTTAATTATTAACTATTAATTGTTAATTATTGGCTGATGCTTGAGCCAACTTAAACTATTAACTATTTAATGATTTTTCTCCACTTCATTCCTTTTATAACCAGCCTTTTTCTTTGTTTTTCCATTATTTAAGCACATCCAAAACCCCACACCCAAGATTGATAATATTTGTACCAAACATTTATCAAGTTGGTATTAGTGGTATCTTGTAAAGCAAAAAAAATACAATCAAATAATATACTTTTCCAGCTTTAATTATAATTCGCTTTAGCAATTAAACTTGTTGCAGAGAGCATATCCAAAGGTCTAGAAAATAAATAACCCTGACCATACTCACACTGTAAAGCTTGTAATTGCAAAAGTTGCTCAGAAGTTTCTAATCCCTCCGCCACAACATTTATCTTTAAGTTATGACACAAAGTAATAATTGAACGCACAATTTCTGTAGGGTCAATTGAACTATCATTTATCAAATTAGTAATCCCAATTCTACTTACAAATGAGCGGTCTATTTTTAAAGTATTCATCGGGAAACGATGTAGATAGCTCAAAGAAGAATATCCCGTACCAAAATCATCAATACATAACTCAATATTCCGACTCCTTAACTGAGACATTTTTTCGGTAACGGACTCGTGATTTTCTATCAAAGCACTTTCTGTAATTTCTAGCTTTAAACAACTGGCATCAAGCTGAGTTTCTAACAAAATTTGGTCGATTTGTGCAATTAAATCTAGTTGAGCAAACTGCTTTACAGAAAGATTAACACTCATTTTTAATGCAGTCAGATGAGGAAACTGCTGCTGCCATTGGCGTAACTGATAACAAGCTTCTCTCAACACCCATAAACCTATCGGTATAATAAGCCCTGTTTCCTCAGCTATAGGAATAAATTCCGCCGGAGAAATTAGACCAAGTTCTGGATGTTGCCAGCGCACGAGTGCCTCAAAACCAGTAATATTATTAGTAATGAGGGAAACTATTGGTTGATAGTAAAGAATAAACTCACAATCTTGAGAACATGGTTGATTTCTAGCAGTTTTCAGCGCCCGGCGTAGATCATTCTCCAACTGTAGGAGTTTGAGCAGTTTCGTGTGCATAGAAGTATAGAAAACTTGGTAATTGCCTCTACCTAAGCTTTTAGCAGAGTGCATAGCAATTTCCGCATCTCGCAAAATATGTTCTGCTGGCCCAATACTTGTAGAATTCAGAGCAATACCAATACTAGCAGTAACAAATACCTCTTTGCCATCTAAAATAATTGGTGAAGTTAATTCCTCGTGAATACGATTTGCAATATAAGTAGCATCGCTGACTCCAGAAATATCCTCCAGCAAAATAGTAAATTCATCTGCACCCAGACGCGCTACTGTATCTCCAGCTCGCAAAGATGTTTTTAGCACTTCAGCAATTGCAATAATTAGTTTGTCACCAACATCATGACCAAGACTATCATTCACCACTTTAAATCTGTCAAGGTCTAGAAACAGCACTGCAAATAAGAGAGTTGTTCGACGTTCAGCATATTTAATAGTTTGCTCCAGACGATCCATAAATAAGATTCGGTTAGGTAGACGAGTCAGTGGGTCATGCAGTGCATCATGCTGCAACTGTTCCTCCACTTGCTTACGTTGGGTAATATTGTGACTGTTAACAATAATACCTTCCACTGCTGGATCATCTAAAAGGTTTGTAACTACACTTTCGAGGAAGCACCAATGACCTTGAAGATGCTTAACTCGGTACTCAATAGCAGGCTGAATTATACCAGGGTTTTCAATCGCTTTATTGATAGTGTCAGTAACTAATGGTAAATCGTCCAAATGAACTAACTCAAAAATGCTACGACCAACTGCTCTTTCTGGTATATATCCCAAGATTCTTCTCAATGATGGACTCACATAACGAGCAATTCCCTGAGCATCAACAATCAATATTATATCTGTGGCATTTTCAATCAAAGCGCGAAACCTACGTTCATTATCGCGTAAAGCTTGTTCCGCCTGTTTGCGCTCAGTGATATTGCGGATAATTGCAATCATCACTACAAGTTGCTCTTGACTCGCAATAGCAGTCTCCTCAGCTTGGTTATACTTTGTAATATCTGTATCTGTTCCCATCATCTTAATCCCTTTTTCTTGACTATCCCGAATAGCAACTCCACGACAGATAAACCATCGGTAGCTACCATCCTTATTTTGCATCCGATGTTCAATTTCATACTTAGGTTTCAATCCCGCCAAATGATCATTTATCGCTCCCATTACCTGCTCTCTATCACTTCGATGCACTAGCTGAGTCCAATCATCCACAATATCTTCATCCTCGTAACCAAGAATTGTTTTCAAAATGGGATCTAGATAGATTTCATTAGTTTCTAAGTTCCACTCCCAGATTCCCACATTACCTGCTTCTACAGCTAGAGCATAACGTTCTTGACTTTGACGTACTTCTTTTTCTACTCCCTCGTGTTGTCCGATTTCTGCATTAGCTTTTTCATAGAGATCGGCTTGATGAATAGCAATAGCACAATGATCAGCAATTGCTTTTAGTAGGGACAATTCACTTTCAGTCCATGCTCTTTTTTGATCGCATTCATGGATAACAATTCCACCCAGGTATATATCCTGATACAACAATGGTGTAATTAAAAGTGAGACCACTTGAAACCTATTGAGAGTTTCTTTAACTTGAGGTAATAATGTAGAATCTGATTCATAGATACTTACCTGATCTCCTCTCACCAATGATTCATAATAATATTCATCGACATCGTAACAATCCCATACTAAATTTTTACATTCAACCGTAGCATCACTTACATAACACAAATTCATTTGGTTATCAGCATTCGCTCTCACAATTAAACATCGACTAACTTTCAGAAATTCATTTAATTGCTCCACAGTTTTTTCTAAGATTTTGTTTAGTAATAAACTATGGAGCATATCTTGAATAATTGCTTCTTGTTGAACTTGCTGTTCTAATTTAGTAATAGTAATTTGTTGTTCTTTTTTGAATTTATACTCAGCGATTACCTGCTCCAAAATTATTGTTATAATCAACAATCTATCTTTCAAAAGATAATCATTAATTCCAGCTTTTAAACATTCAAAAGCTGTTTGTTCCTGTAAATAGTCTGTGACTAAAATTAAAGGGATTTCTGGCCCAGATTGTTTGAGTAATTCCAGTACCTGGAGTGCATCAAAATCAACTAGATGATAATCTGACAAAACTGCATCATAGATATTGTTTGTGAATAATTGTTGGTAATTTAGATAACTATCTGTAATATCGTAAGTAAATTTTCCATCATATGACTTGAAAGTCCTGACTATCAGTTCTACATCTTCTAGAATTAATAAATGTAGTCCAGATTTAGGTGTAGGTACAAGTTGAGTTTCTAGCTCTGCCATATAAAAGGAAGTTAACAAATTAAGGGGAATTTATGTCAGCTATTATAATCTATGTTTTCTTTAACATAAACTCTGAAATCTCTCAAATGTATCAAAATAAAGAGATAGAGAGGTTGTAAAAATACGGAGTTACTGACATAGGTATATTGTGATTGAGAAGTTATACCCATACAGAGTAACTTATATTATATTCTGATTGTTAACATAAATACTTTTTTTTGAATACAGAGAAGAGAAAATATCAATTGAAAGTATTTGAATTAAGGTTGAATTTTAGCTAACAATCATTGGAGTAAGTCCAATAGTTAATTAAGATTTTAATTGAGCTTTGAAAAATGACATCACATCATTAATACTTAAGGTTGTCAATAGTCAATAGTAGTATATGTCCAACTATTAGATAATTAAGCTCTACAAGTCCAATGTCCCCTAATCAAGGCCAATCATTAGGTTAGGTGGATACATAAATAGGCTAAGAAAATGATATATTTGCTAAACTAGAATAGAAATAAAAAGTTGAAATATCAAAATTACCTTCGTGTAAAAGTTGCGGATAAATCAAGAGTGTATAAAATGAATTTTCACAGAAAAATACCCACAATTATCATTAGTAATTTGCTAAATTTAAGTATAGTTACTTTCCCAATTTCTCTATTTACAGTGAGTACAATTATCTCACTCATAACACCTCAAATATGTTTAGGATTAACAGAATCAGAAGTTAACAAAATAGCCGGAGAAATTACAGTGAGAATTGACGGACCGAACAGAGGCGGTTCAGGAGTAATAATAGAAAAACAAGGTAATACATATTACACACTCACAAACTGGCACGTTGTCAATAAAGTAGGAGATTATCAAGTCCGCACACCCGATGGCAAACTGCACCCAGTTTACTATACTTTGATCAAACAAGTGCCAGGAATAGATTTAGCGATCGTACCCTTTACTAGCACTCAAAACTATCCCATTGCTGAAAAGGGAAACCCCTCCGAATTAGTTCAGGGAAACAGTGTATTTGTCGGTGGTTGGCCTCGTTCTGGCAGCAACCTCCAGCAACGAATTTTTCTGAGTACACCAGGAGTAGTCAGAGGTCGTCAGCAACCCATGAGTGGGTATACTTTGCTCTATGATAATTTAGTCAGAGCTGGTATGAGTGGGGGTCCTGTGTTAGACGCAGAAGGTCGCCTAGTAGCTATTAATGGTATTGTCAAATTGCAAGAAAATTCTGATATCATCGTTTCTGGAGGCATTGAAATAGATACTTTTTGGCAATGGCGACAGCAAGTTTCGTTGCCAGAAGTTCCCACACAACCCCAAACTGCTGAAACTCCCACTACTGAAAATGCTATAACCGAACCTGTTGCTGCAAATATCCCCAGAAATCAGGGTGTATCAGAAACGGTAATGAATTTTTCTTTAGCTAGAGCGATCGCTTCCGATATTAGTGGGGTAGTAAGCTCGGTAGTTGCTTTAAAGTCGAAAATAGTTGCTGGTAGCACTAATGGCATGATTTACCTGTGGAATCTGGGTAACGGCGAAGCGATCGCTACTTGGCAAGGTCATGCAGAATCAGTCAATTCAGTGGCGGTGACTCCAGATGAGCAGCTAGTAGTGAGTGCTAGCGATGACAAAAGCATCAAAATTTGGAAATTGCCTCAAAGTAAAAATACCACAGAAATCACTCTTGTACGAACTTTAACAGGACATTCCGATGTAGTAGATACAGTAGCGATCGCTCCTAATGGTCAGATTTTAGCTAGTGGCAGTTGGGATGGCACAATTAAAGTTTGGAATTTGGCTAGCGGGGAGTTACTGCGAACCTTAGAAGGACATTCAGGAGTGGTAAATGCAGTAGCCATCAGTCCGGATGGGCAATTACTGGCTAGTGGGAGCAAGGATAATACTATTAAACTATGGAATCTGCAAACAGGTCAACTAGTGCGTAATATTGATACGAATTCACTATCAGTTTTGTCTGTAGTTTTTAGTCCTGACAGACAAATATTAGCTAGTGGTAGTAGCGATGGCAGTATTAATATTTGGCAGTTAGAAACAGGAAAATTACTCCGTAGTTTGCAGGGACATTTGGATGGTGTTTGGTCGATAGCGATCGCTCCGGACGGCAAAACTCTGATCAGTGGAAGTTGGGATCAAACAATAAAATTTTGGGATATGAGTACAAGTGAGTTAAAGGGTAGTCTGGGCGGACATTCAGCTTATATTAGTTCAGTTGCCATTAGTCCAGATGGTCAAACCATAGTCAGCGGTGGTTGGGATCGGAAGATTAATATTTGGAGTATTCCTTAACTAAAAGCATATTTACTTCAAAAGTCGTGGTTAAAACTGAGTAAAGGAACTTAAGGCAGATCAGATAATTCTTACTTTTTCACTCAATTTTTATTGTGCTAACATAGGAATATTGCATTTATGATTATCCTAGATGTCAATAATTGGGCAAATAAATTAAAATTCTATAAATTCAAATTATAATTCCGAAAATTAAGGTAATTTTATTTGGAAATAAAACCAGATATTACCCTAGTCAACAAATCATAGTATTTCAGGAGTAGTTATTAATGAAAAGAACCTCTAGGTACTGGATTATATCTTTATTATTAGGCTTAATTGTCTGGTTAGGATTACCAAGTTGTAGTTATGCTGATAGTCAACTTATTAATTCTACCGAGCAAATTACCCATGTTCTAAATCGTCTGAGTTTTGGTCCTGCACCTGGAGATATAGAAAGAGTAAAATCAATGGGTGTAGAAACTTATATTCAATCTCAACTGCATCCAGAAACCATTTCAGAATCCCCAAAATTAACACAAAAACTTGCTCAATTAAAAACCCTAAATTTAACACCTGTACAAATATTTAATGACTACGGCCCATTACCTCCGAAACAACAACAAAAACTGACACAAAAAGAAAAAAGAGCCATAAATAGGCTAATGAATAAAGTAGTACAAGAAACCAAACAATCACGTTTACTCCAAGCAATATCTAGTAATAAACAACTCCAAGAAGTAATGGTAGATTTTTGGTTTAATCACTTTAATATTAGTATTAAAAAAGGACGAGTAACTCGGCTGTGGCTAGGTACTTATGAACGAGACGCAATTAGACCCTATGTTCTTGGTAATTTTCGAGATTTATTAGGAGCAACAGCCCACCATCCAGCCATGTTATTTTATTTAGATAATTGGTTAAATACTGCTCCTGGTAGTAAAGGAAGTCGAGGTAGATTTAAAGGTTTAAATGAAAACTATGCCCGCGAACTTATGGAACTTCATACTCTCGGTGTAGATGGAGGTTATAAACAAGAGGATATTGTGACTTTAGCCAGAATTTTTACTGGTTGGGGAATTATACGTCGTCGTGGCGATGGCAGTGGATTTAACTTTTATGCTAACCGCCATGATAATAGTGACAAAATATTCTTAGGAGTTCCCATCAAAGGTGGTGGAATAGCAGAGGGAGAAAAAGCATTAGATATTTTGGTAAATCATCCATCTACTGCACGTTATCTTAGCTATAAATTAGCTCAATATTTTCTAGCTGATAGCCCTCCAGAAACTTTAGTTAATCGCTTAACAAAACGCTTTCAAGAAACTAACGGTAATATTCGTTTTGTCTTAGGAACTTTATTTGACAGTCCGGAATTTTGGGATACAAATTATTATCACAGCAAATTTAAAACTCCCTATCAATATATTATTTCTGCAGCCAGAGCAACAGGCACAGATAATCCTAGATTTGGTAGAATTAATGGAATGTTAAATCAATTAGGAATGCCTCTATTTGGATGTGTTACTCCCGATGGTTATAAAAATACTAAAGAAGCATGGTTAAATCCAGATGGTATGATGCGAAGAATTAGCTTTGCTACACCAATTTCCCGTGGAGGTTTAAGTCAAGGTAAATCTAAAAATAATCGTGTAGAATCAGCACAGCTTATGGCTACTTTGGGAAATAATTTATCTCCTAAAACTAGAGAGATAGTCGCAAATAGTCCTAACAATTTACAGCCAGCATTAATTTTAGGAAGTCCGGAAATGATGCAAAGGTAAGTCATGTCATTAATTAACAATTAATAATTAATAATTAACAATTGCTTCGTTAGTTTTTTTTACTAGAAGAGGAGTCAGGAAATGGAGAAAAGGCATAAGGGAATGCTGACCAAGCAGGTTGAAAAATAAATATCAAATATCCATCCCACACTTCCCTCTTTCTTTTTAAGATGACGGTAAGATTTTTTCACGCCTGGTATTAACTGGTTCTTACTAACAAATATTCAAAATTTTGGAGACACTATGAAAAGACGTAAATTTTTACAACTAGCTAGCTTATTATCAGCTTCCGGAATTATCTCTGTTGGTAGTCATGGTTGGGTAGCAAAGGGATTAGCCCAGACCAATAACCGGAAACGATTAATAGTTGTTTTTCTCAGAGGTGGAGTAGATGGATTAAACATAGTAGTACCCCATCAAGAAGAAAATTATTATGACGCACGACCAAAAATTGCTATTCCAGTTCCAGGAGAAGCAGATGGAGTTATCAACTTAGACGACCAATTTGGCTTACATCCAGCCTTAGCTGATATTATGCCCCTATGGAAAAATCGTAGTTTAGCTTTTGTTCACGCCTGTGGTTTAAATAACGACACTCGCTCCCATTTTGATGCTCAATACTACATGGAAACAGGAGTTCCCGGTAATAAAAAAACAACCGATGGTTGGATGAATAGACTGTTGGGAAATCTCCCCAAAGATAAACCCACTCAAGCAGTAAATTTAGGAGATACACCACCACGCATTCTCGTAGGTGAAATGCCAGTTGCTAGTCTTCCCACTGGCAGAAAATCAAGTCGTCGTTTACCTATAGACCGCCCCCAAATTAATCAAGCATTTGATAACCTTTATACTGGCAATGATGAACTCAGTCGAGTTTACCAGGAAGGTCGCCAGGCACGAGATTTATTGCTCGCTGACTTAGAAAAAGAAATGGAAGAAGCTTCTGGTGGCGCACCTCCTCCAAGGGGTTTTGCTGGTGATGCCAAAAATTTAGCTCAAATTATGGTGGGAGATTCAAAAACTCAGTTAGGATTTCTGGCTCTCGGCGGTTGGGATACTCACGTTAATCAGGGAAATAGTCAAGGTCCTTTGGCTAGAAAGTTAAAGCCTTTAGGAGAGGGTTTAGCTACTTTAGTTCAAGAATTAGGCCCCTTGTACTCAGATACAATGATTTTGGTAATGTCAGAGTTTGGTCGCACTGTTAAAGAAAATGGTAATGGTGGTACCGATCACGGACATGGAAATGTGATGTGGGTTTTAGGCGGTGATGTGCGTGGGGGTCAGGTTTATGGAGAATGGCCAGGTTTAGATGAGTCGGAATTGTATCAAAAACGTGATTTAGCTGTAACGACTGATTTTCGAGATGCGATCGCTACTGTTTTAGAGGGGCATTTAGGTGTTAATCAAAATCAATTAGCTCAAATTTTTCCGGGTAATTCTCCTTATCAACGTTTAGCATTACTCTAACATTTAAGGGTAAGTATTCAGCATTCTTATTTTGTTGAATTTGAAGCAGGAATTAGGATTTAGGTAGTGCGAGAATTCAAAGTCTGGGTAAAAGTGGACATCATCAGCTAACTTTAACTATTTAGGTTGATTTTTATTGCTGGCAAGCGTAGCATCCCGCAGGGAAGCGTTGACGGCTAATAGCTGTTTGCGTAGCATTCCGCAGGAAAGGAAATGCTGATCATTTAAGGTAGGTTTGAAATAAGTAGCAAATAAATATACTTTCAGATTATTTTGCCGGGGTTGATGTAATATTATCTGAATATTATATTTACTCCGGTTTCTATTTTTAAATAATCTGAAGTCCCTCATCAAGCAGATTTATTAACATAATTTAACTTTCCCACAACTATCAAACTAGAAATCCAGTTTTTAATTTTAAGACAAACATAATAGAAATTTATTGACATACTATATATACTGAATATACTAATCAGGTTGACTGAGTAAGAGAAATATTATAATTATGTACCAATTTTTGCTATAAAACCAACCTCTAAGTTTTGACACAATAGCTTTTTTATGTTAGCTTCGTTGATTATCCCTAAAGCTAGCCAATTAAAAATATATCAAAGCCCACCACAAAATGAAACTAGAATCACATCGGTTTATCCGCTATTTTGAACCAGAGCAAGCTGCACAAATATCCCAGATTGCGATTGTCAAAAAATTTAATCCTCAAGAAATTATTTTTGAAGAAGGTGATGTTTCAGATTCTTTATTTTTGGTTCTTGAAGGTAAAGTAGAGATTAGTAAAAAAATCAAGAAAAGTAATCATTATGTTGTGATTACATCTGTTGATGGTAATGGTTATTTTGGGGAAATAGGGATTATAGATAGAAAGCCAAGAAGTGCTAGGGTTGTTGCAATACAGGAAACAATTTTGGCTCAAATTTATTATGACGATATGGGAGAGATATTAAGCAACACAAGAGGAGATGTAGTTCTGAATATATTAAGTATTCTATCTCAACGATTGCGAACTGTGACTTCTGAATACGTGGAACAATTAGTTTATAAAGAAAAAATGACCTTAATTGGAGAAATGGTTAACACTATTATTCACGATTTTAGAAGCCCTTTTACAGGAATTCAACTATCAAGCTCAATGTTAAAAGAACTCCACCCTGATGAAGAAAGTCAAGAGTGGTGTGATTTAATTCAGATCCAAGTTGAGAGAATGTTAATTATGGCAGAAGAAGTTCTCGCATTTTCTCAAGGTAATACACAAGTATATTGTCAGAAAATTAATATTACCAACCTGTTACAAAATTTTGCCAAATTAAACCAAGTTTATATTCAGTCTAGACAAGTAGAATTAATTATTTCTGTGACAGAAGATTTAATCATTGATGCTGATGAAAACAAAATTAACCGCGTCTTACAAAATTTATTGGTGAATGCTGTAGAAGCGATTGAAAAATCTGGAGGTAAGATAGAAATTCAAGCTAAAAGGAAAGATAAATGGGCTGAAATTACAATTTCAGATAATGGCCCTGGTATTCCTCAAGTAATTCAGGAGAAATTTTTTGAAGCTTTTGTAACTCATGGAAAACAAGGTGGCATTGGACTAGGTACTGCTATTGTTAAGTCAATTATTGATTCTCATCGTGGGCAGATTAGCTTTGAATCTCATCCTTCAGGGACAACATTTTACCTTCATTTTCCTCTAGCTTCAATAGATTGAAAAATAAATTATAGCAAATAATCATAAATAAATTTATAAAATTTATATGCTCTCAATTTAGGTGAAGTTTTTGACAAATATACTGATAATTATTATTAATCATCCACCTATTTATACCTGAAAAATATGTAAGCATTCAGCCGTCAGCTAGCTTCCTGCGGAGAAACTGCGGGCTTCAGCTAACAGCTATGAGTTATTAACGTATCCTGTTTGTCAGGAGTAATTAATCTCTAAAACGTGAAATATAAAGAAAAAAATCATCAGCTAATTTTAATCACTTCTGTACGTTGGATCGGATATTAGCAGTCAGCGGTCAGCTAATAGCTGTTAGCTCCGCATTCCGCAGGAAATGTTTACAAAAATATTGCTTTTACCTAGTAATAATTCTATTATTAAGACCTACCACCTAAAACCTATAACCAAGGAATATAGCAAAATTTTATGAAAATCGTAAGCTGTTGTGCATTTAAAGTAGTTATTTGTTATATGCTTAATTAAAATGATAACGCTTATCACTTCCGTAGGAAACCACCCCTACTTCCAACTTCTGAATTGCTAAGACGCATTTAAAATGCGTCTTAGCTGATGACTCCTGTAAAACAGTTGTCATACCATGCGTGAAAAAAGAATGTTATGCTTGAGAAAACTTCAACTATTCACTAATTAATAAAGTTTTTCCACTTTATCCCTTTGAGAACCAGCCTTTTTCTTTTTTTTTCCTATTATTTAACCACACCCCATACCCCACACCCAACACCCAACATTGATAATATTTATAGCAAACATTTATCAATTTGGTATAAAACAGTATAAATATTCAATTTTAAATACCTAAAAATTGACTTTTAACTAAAAACAAAGTGACTGACGATTTTAATCAAAATTTTACACCGCCATCTGCTGATTTTGAAACTATTACCACATTAGAATTAAGAGAACAAGCGATTCAGAGAATTCGCTCCCAGTTACGACCGGGACAACAACAAATGGCTGATTGGCAAGGTGGGCCTTTGGCCGTTTCAGCAGTTCCGGGGGCGGGAAAGTCCCATGGTATGGCAGCAGCAGCAGCATTAGCGATCGCCCGTTATCAATTACATAGCCGTCGTCAATTAATTGTTGTGACTTTTACCCGTTCAGCAGCCGCTAATATTAGAAGTAAAATTAGAGAACATTTAAGGCAATTATCTTTACCTCAAGGCAGTTTTGTTGTTCATACTTTGCACGGTTTAGCCTTGAGTATTGCTTTGCGCCACCCCGAATTATCGGAGTTAGATTTAGAAAATTCGACATTAATTCTTCCCACTCCAAGTAATAGAATAACTCGTGCTTGTGTAGAAAAATGGATTGCAGAAAATCGTCGGTTATATCAACTTTTAATTGAAGGAATTCAATTTGATGGGGAAGAAACAGAACGTTTAAGAAGACAATCAGTTTTGCGTACAGAAATATTACCTCAATTAGCTTGGAAAGCCATTCAACAAGCCAAAAGTTCTGGTCTGAAACCGGAAGATTTGTGGCAACTAAAATCACAAAGTAATGATAATTATCAGGTTTTAAATATTGCTGCTAATTTATATCAAACCTATCAACAAATATTACGCGATCGCCAATTAATAGACTACGACGAAATGATTTTGGCTGCTTTGCGAGTATTAGAAAACGAAAGCGCCAGAAAAATGTGGCAAAATCAAGTATTTGCGGTGTTTGAAGATGAAGCCCAAGATTCTACACCCTTGCAAACTAAACTATTAGAAATACTGGCAGCTTCTAGTGAAAATCCTGACAATAACTTAGGCTTTACTTTTATTCCCCAGGAGCAAAGATTATCAAAACTAAATAATCTAAATTTGATGCGAGTAGGAGACCCAAATCAAGCAATTAACTCCACATTTACCCCGGCCGATCCGATAGATTTTCGGCGGTTTTGTGAAGACTGTGAAGAATTAGAAAGACTGGCAACTATGGAACAAGCAGGACGCAGTTGCCAAATAATAATTGATGCTGCGAATTTTGTTTTGAAATGGGCAAATAATTCCAGTTTAACTGGTACAGAAAAGCCTTTTCGATACCAAACTATTTATCCTGTAACTGTTAAAAATTCAGCCAAAAATTTAGCAAAAAATATTAACCCTTCAGCTTCCGGTCGAGGTTTAGAAATCTATGAACCTAGAGATATTTATCACACCCTAGAATTGATGGGTAAACGGATAATTAATTTATTTCAAGAAAACCCAGAAGCTAACTTAGCAGTTTTAGTACGAGAGAATAAACAAGGCAAATTTATAGCAGATACTTTTGCTAATCCTGGGAAATATGGAGTTGATATTGATTTAGGTAAACATGACATTAAAATATACGACGTTTCTCAAGGTGCCCGTCACTCTCAAATTCCCGCAGAAATATTAGCATTAATGCAATTTATTGACCGTCCCCACTCTCCAGATTATTTAAAAGCTGCCTTAAAAATTTTAGGCGATCGCCGATTAATTCCTAAGTTTGATTATAATACTTTATCTTCTCAGCCAGAACAATTTCTTTATCCAGGGCCTTTAGACCCTTATCAATCAGAAAAAGTGCGTAAATGTCGTGATTTTTGTCGTACTTTACTCAAAGCAAGATTAGAATTACCTTTATATCAACTCATATTTTTTCTAGCTTTAGCACTAAATTATGAACAATCAGATTTAGCAACAGCTGATAAATTAGCGGCAAGAGTAGCTAAACAAATTATCGGAAATACTTCCATGAATTCCATCTTAGAAGTATTAAGTGAAATCGTAGGTTCTGAGCGATTTGAACCTGTCGAAGTAGAAGAAGATGCCGAAAAAAATTATACTCGGACTCAGCAACTTACTATTATCACAATGCACAAAGCTAAGGGTTTAGATTGGGATTATGTATTTCTACCTTTTTTACATGAAGTAATAATTCCTGGTAGCGTTCGAGTCTTACCTCAAGCCAGTTTTTTAGGAGAATTTGACTTAGCTGAAGTGGCGAGGGCACAAATTCGCGCTAGTTTACAGCAGCAAGATTTACCAGATATTTCTACTGCTTGGGAACAGGCAGGATATTTAAAAACAGCAGAAGAATTTCGTTTATTATATGTGGCAATGACACGAGCAAAGCGTTTGCTATGGATGTCTGCCGCAAAATTAGCTCCTTTTACTTGGAATAAACCAGAGAATTTACAAGAACAAAAACCTTGCCCGGTTTTTCCTGTTTTAAGAACTGAGTTTCCGGGTAGTGTAATTATTGGGAATGATTAAACCACTTAATTTTTTTTCATTCATAGAAGTCGGTTTAGCAATAAATATCTCACGGGGTGACAGCCTGCTGTACCGTGAGATAAGGGTTTAAAGTATTAAAGCTACGTATAATATCATGTCCGGTAGCATCGGAGTGTGTATGAAATTAAATCATAATTGCAAGAAACCCTTCAGCGTTGATTACTATATGTAGGCGTTTGAATCACAACTGTGACAAAAGTGCCGTTAAGGCTAAAAGCGTTGCTTGATAAAGATTTCAGTCATTACAAATGTTTACTATCAAAATCGATAGCAGGCTCTCTCATACTTTCTTCATTGTGCTTAATCTTGTGGCCAAAAAAATTAAATTTTTATAAAATCCTTAAATTCGATATTTTACATCATATAATGTAAACATATTTAGATGTAAAATATTTTATGTATTTTGAAGATGTCCGTCAGTGGCAAGGAACTGCTGATGGTCTGACAAAAGAACTAAAACGACAAGCTGAACAGCTTGGACTATCTGTTGAACCACCAGCTTTGCGAACTGTCCGACAATGGAGAGCAAAACAGCTCTTATCTCAGGGAAAAGGGGAAAAATTCGGATTTCGTCAAATTTTGGAAGGATTGGCCACAACTATTCTATTAAAGCGAGGCTGGACATTAGTAGCGATCGCTGAAGTTTTACCATCATTCTCTAATATGGCTTTAGAACAACAAATTATTGCGGAGACTAATAATCAAGACCCTACTTGGTCGCCTGCTTTGCAAACAGCTATTCTACCATTACCTACGGGACACGCAAGTAAACCTGACTTGGCTGAAAATGCTGTGGTGTTGTTTGCACAGGGAATTATACGACAATATACAAGAGTTCTGAATGAAGAAATTGTCAGTCAAGAGGATAGGATGCCATCAGAACTCCATCGAGCAATGTGCAAATTAGGTCGTCTATATATAGAAGAAGGAAAAGCTGACAAAGCAGCTTGCATCCATACAATTCTGGAACGTGCTAGATATCCCCTGAGTGCTGATGAATGGGAGTTGGAAATTTTTCGTCATCCAGACTTTCGCTTTCGTCAAGCAACTCTCATCGAACCTGAGTTACGAGTACCAACTTCAGATTGTGCAGAAATTGCTAATTCTACAGGTGCTTTTGGAGAAGACAATGTAATACAACGTAATTTGTACGAACGATTAATTCAAATAACCGAACAATTAGGCAGTCGTCGCCAACATAAAGCTTATACAGCAATACGAGAAATGTTTGGCAGGCGATCGCTGATTGGAGAATATCAATTACTAGATTATATAGAAGAAAACGAACTTACTCCTGTTCAGGGAAAAATTATTGAGGCTTTTTTTGACCGAGTGCAGGATATTTGGTTAATTGACGGACTTGCTCATCGCTGTGGTTATTGTGGCACTTTGCTGCGACCTCATCCCAATCAAAAACGGTTTCCATTGGGTCGATGTCCGATTCGCCAATGTGAAAATTATGAGCCGAGGGAAGCAAAAGTTTCGGAAAAATTAGACCCTAAAAAGGAGCCTTTACTTATTGCTAAACCGCAAATCTTAACATATTGGACTGGACCTGGGATTGATGAAATAGCAATATTTGATGTTGCTCGAAAAAACGGACTTGATACGGAACTATATCCTGATTCTGACAAATGTGACATAGGGGTAAACGGTCGCAGTATTGGCATTGATGCTAAATCTTACACCAGTCCAGTCTCCCTCGGTTTGCGACTTAACCGCAGTATTGGAGGGCTAAAATATTATCGTCGCCGGATTATAGCAGTTAGCGATCGCTTAGTAAGGGATAACCCAGATTATCTCTCTAGCTTAGAGTCTACCTTAGAAAAAAAAGGTGATGCTGCGACTTTAGAAGTTTGTACAGTTTCGGAAGTTATTCAGTTATTAGTAGGACTTACGCAAAGAAACCCGATTTCTACGAGTAATCCTTGTGTTGAACAATAGATGTCTACAAGAAACGGGGTTTCTGAGTTCGCCTGTGTAAATCCTGATTAGAAAAGATAAAACATGAGAATTAAATCTAATTTATGGACGGGAGTAGAGAGAATTTGCTGGCTTTGCGTTTTGATGGAAGAATTTATAGGAATTAACTCACTAGAAAATATTCCTCTACTGATGTCTGGTATGGCAAGTATCTATAACGCTCCTCGGTTGCAAACTGCTCGTCAAGCACTATTCAATATACGTCAGATGTCTTTGGCTTATGTTACTAGACCATCATTAATACACGGTGTAGCTATCTACAACGACGAACATTATCGAAACGGAACTGAGGGAGTTTACAGGATTAACTTGGAAACACTTGCTTTTGAACGCACCGATCCCTTAGAAGACCCTAGTATTAGTGAAGCACGTCAAATACTCAGTCAACCTTTACGGCAACAAGAATACAGCATCAGAGTTGCTAATCCATCTCAACCAATGGTAGTTAGTTTAGGAGAAGCAACAACAGCCGTTAGGATACCAATCGGACCGATTACAGCACCACTAGCTCCACGTCGGACTCATTCTCTCAACCGATTACCCAGGGGAAGTATCCAGGTTTCCTTATCAGAATTATACGACCTGGCAGTTGAGATGGATATTCGCGAAGCAAACTATCCAGAAAGAAGACGGGAAAACTGGGCGGGACGTTTTGAACGTTTTGCTCTGATGGTACCAGAAGCAGATGTAGGGTTGCGTGAGGACGACAAAATCGAATTAGAAGCAATCAAACATCTAATTGGATTACCGGGAGCGGGTAAAACTACCTTGCTCATCTTGTTAGCTGTGTGGTTGGGAAGAAACGGTTATAAAGCGATGTTTGTGTTTCCTTCCATAGCAGTTGCTAGACAATACATGGCAAAATTAGCATTTCACAATATTCGAGTAGGAATGTTGGTTGGTCAGAGTGATGAAACTCGTCGCCGACACGCGGATAATATTGCCGAAGCGATCGCTGCATCAGGAGGGAATGGCGGTTTTGCTCAGACTCTGGAACAAGCAGAAACCTTCAGTCTGAATTGTGTTTTGCCTGCTTTTTCTAATGCTGATAGTTCAATATGGGGTTTTGGTTATGCTCCCTGTGGGCAAATTTTACAAATGGATGAAAAAAAGGAGGAGATGAGAAATTTCCTTTGCCCAGTTTGGACAATGTGCGGTCGTAACAAAGCTCCACGGGATTTAATAGATGCTGATATTTGGGTCGGTCATATTTTGTCAATGGATACTAAAGTATCACCCCATGCTATAGATGAGCAAGTTCGATATTTTGAATTGATTGCTAGAACATTTGATGTTGTAGTTTTCGATGAAGCAGACATGGTGCAGTCTGTACTGGATGATTATGGAGCAGCAACTTTGAAACTTTCAGGAGCGGTAAACTCAATTCATTTAGTTATTCAAGAGCAAATTCATAATCGTTTTGCGAGGGGAGAAAACTATAGATTATTTGACCGCGCTGTTGAACTTTACAGTCGTGACTTAGCAGAATTTGGCAATCATAATACTTCCCTGGTTACTACTGTGCAAAATTTGCAGAACTCATCGCGAGTTGGAAAACGCTATGAAAATCAATTGTTAAGTGTTTTCAGAATTATTTGCGATTTGTTAGATGGTTTAGGAATAACTTCCAGACGAGAGAAGCTTAACGAACAACAATTTCAACGTGAAACACAAAGAAATCGCGCTCTTAAAGAATTTTGGGAAACTGCTGCTTATCATGCTTTTTACGATCGTACTGGGATTGAACCTCACAACCGACTTAATGTAGAATTGTGCGCTCAGAGATTAGAACTTGAGAGGGATATTCTCAGAGATAAGTGGGAAAAACTGATTCGTTATTTTTCTCGTTATCTGGCAGAAAATCTCATTCAACGACGGGATAAAATTGTTGAAGAAATTGCCGAATTATTTTTATCGGTATGTTTTCCTTGTAGTAAATATCCAGGAGAAGCTGAGAGTGTAATTAAATTACTTATCTGTATTACTTTCGTGATTTTAGGATATCAAAGAATTGTACCAGGAACGCGGACAATGGTAGCGGAGGGGTTGATTCGGGAACCTATTGTCGAATCAACCGCATCCCCAGAAATGAGAAAAGTAATTTCTGAGAGTCTTTTAGGTTCTTTTTCTGGAGTGAAATACAGTTTCAGGACAGCCAAAACTACTCGCACTCAAGCACAAAATGTCGAACTATCTTACATTAGATTTGTGGGTGCGCCACGATTGCTGATGTACCGCTTTCAGAATTTGTTTGAAGCAGATGGCAGCTCTTCGAGACCTGCTATTTTAATGACTTCAGCTACCTCATTTTTAGAGGCGAGTCCTGCTTATCACATTAGTTCTGGACCTGATTATTTGCTTAAACCTCGGACAACTACAGGGGAACAAAATCAGAGCGTTTATTATTTCAAATGGTTGACAGATTCAGAACAGGGCGATAAACCACTTCGATACAGTGGAGCGGGGGATTTGAGAGACCGCAATTTAATTAAAATGGTGGATGTACTTATCAAAGGAGGAATCAAAAAATCAGAAGTATATAAATCTATGCGCAACTTCGACGAGCAACACGGAATATACCGGAAAGCTGCTTTTGTTGTTAACAGTTACGAACAAGCTCGCGATATCAAGAAACATCTCAATGATTATTATCCCGAAGTCGGCAAAAAAACAAAAGCTATTGTTCGTGCTTTGAAACATGGGGAAAAAGCAACTGATTTTGTCACAACTTCTCAGTGCGAAGCATTGGGGGATGATGAAACTTGCGACCTGATTATTTTTCCCATGTTAGCAATAGGTAGAGGTGTGAATATTGTTTTCACTAAAGGAGAGAGAAAACTTGATGCTGCTATTGGTTCAATTTATTTCCTAACTCGTCCTCATCCTACTACTGACGATATGCAGCTTTTGTATAGTTTAGCTGGTAAAGCAACCTTAGAATTTGACCGACAAATTTTTACCGAAGCTGATGATTTATCTGAAATTTCTGATGCTTTTGAACGGTCAAAAAAAGAATTACGAAGAGTAACAAATCGTCTTTTAAGAGAACCTTTAATGGCTAGTCGTTTAGGGGAAGATTTGTTTAAATCATTTACTGCTAATCAAATGGTAAATATTTTACAAACAATTGGTCGGGGAATGCGAAATGGTTGTCCGGTGCAAGTTTATTTTGTTGATGCAGCTTGGGCGTATAATTCTACTAATTCTGATAAGAATAAGCCCGACTCAGGACGAAATAGTATGTTAGTTCAAATGCGAATTATTTTAGAGGAATGTGTTAATCATCCTAATCCTGTAATTCGCGAAATTTATCAAGAACTTTATGGGGCATTTCTAACACCTTTGCAGGATGTTAGAGGTGTAGTTTATCCTAAAAGTTTTTCTGTTTCTGAAGATTTTACAGAAACAGATGAAGATGAATTTGATAACTTTGATGAAATTTTGGAGATGTAATTATGAATGAAGAAATTTTTGACGAAATTGAACAAAATGAGGAAGAGGAAAATGAAACTCAAGTTGTTCCAGACACTCTTTACATTCAGCAAGCTAATAAAAGTTTTGGAGAAATTCCTCTAGCTTTGACTGTACCAGATAATTTAGAGCCTGTAAAAGTTGAAGGCTTTACTTTGGCTTGGCAAAAAGTTGCTTTAGGTATTCTGAAAGATATTCAAAAATCAACTCTAACTCAGGATAAATCCCAATCAAAAAATCTGCCTTATGTTTCTCTCAGGGGTTTATTAGAAATAGGGCTAGATAACGTAACTAGAATTCAGTCAAATTTATCTCTAAGTCAGTATTATTTTAATTCTCAAGAACCTCAGCCATTTGCTTATTTAGATGGAGGAGATAAAGACACAATTATCAAATTGCTGCGCCCTATTCTTAATGATTGGATTACAAATCATTTGAAACCTTTTACTGAAAGAGAAAATATAGACCCGAAAAAAATTGATGATTTATTAGATTTGTATGAGAAGGATGAATTACTAACAATTAAAGGTTTATACCAATTTCAAATATTACCTTGGGAATGGAACAAAACTGGTACAGCTCAAGGAAAAGGCTATCAATATAGGGTTTTAATAGATTATTTAGCTCGAAAAATTGCTGGTAAAGAAATCTTCAAAGATTTAGGACCAATAAAACGAATTATTTCTAGTAGCAGTAGTTTCAGAACTGGCACGACAGAATTAATTACTAATCCGATTAGTCTGGAAAATACCAAGGGAAAATTTAGCCTAGTAGTATCCTTAGAAATAGTAACATATCCTTCTGTACATCAGCCTTTATTAAAGATTGATGTTTCCAAGCGACGTTGGTTATATGATTTAGGAACTCCTAGTTTTAATTCGGGAAAAATTAGTGGTTTTATCTTTTCTGAAAAGTATAGCGACCGCTGTTTTAGTTATCAGGTACTTTGCCAAAAAGATAAACAGAAAAAAAAGCCAAAAGAAGAGCAAAAACAGAATAATTGGCGTTGGGTACTCAGTTCAGATTTTGAAGCTTTACGTCGCAAGTTAAAACTGCCATTAACAATCAGTAATCCCCAAGAAATTGCTGTAGGTAAAGCTTCAGATAGTAGTTGTCAAGTGATGTTAACTCACCGCTATAGATTAGAAAAAGATGACAAGCATGACATAAAAGCAGGCGTACCAGAGATTGATAAATTAGAGGCTTTTGAAGCAATTAAAGAAATTATTCAAGAGATTGGTTTTGAACCTTTTAATAGTTACTCATCAGTTGATATTAAAGCAATTAAAAGTCATAAACCAGATAAGACAGGCTCCCGGATGATTAACTTTCCGACTCTAATAAGTGCTGCTTTAGAACTTCAAGAAAAAGGTAATTGTGACAATTTTGAATTTACAGATAATTATCTGAAAAATGTTGATGAACAACAATTAAATAAGTTGCTTAAAAAAAACTTTGAAATTGAGGTAGACAAAATAAGTAGAGGAATAAAAGCGTTTGCATTTAATCAAAAAATTAAACCACAGTTTACTGAACTTAAGGATTGGATTCAAACCAACCAAACAGCAATAGAAAGTTTTGATAATCAAGAAAAAATGTTGCTGGTTATTTTCTATGAAAACCAGTTAAAAACAGAAGTAAAACTGTTAGAAACTCTAATAAAAATGCTTTGTGGTGAAGCCATTGAAGTTATGGCAAATCGTCTGCCAGAAAATACTCATGGACCGAAAGAAGATTTGCCTGGATATAACTTAAATGCTAAAGATCGATCGCGTAAACGAATTGAAACATGGCAACCAATAGTCAAACAACTTGCTTTACGCAACCAAAGAACTTTTTGTTTGATATTAGCACCAGAATATTACCCAGATAATAAACATGATGACAACGTAAATAAACCTTCAACTCGTCAAGCTTTAGCTCAAGTTGCTAGTGCTTGCGTCCAGTTTCTGCTGCCCATAGAAACAACAAAAGAAAAACAGCTCAAAAAACTGGAAGACTTTTTTCATCGTTCCCAAGCTGCTCTAAAAGATTTACTTTTTGCTCACTCTGGTTACGTTTATGGTGTCAAAGAAAAAGTAGATAAATATCTCAAAGATATTCCTGAAGAAAAAAGAGCAAAAGAAATTATTGCCATTACCATAGTTCGCAAACAAAAAGGTCGAACTCGTGGCAACATTGGTCAGACATTTTTACCAATAGCTGTGCGTCTCAATGTAGAGACAGGAAAATGTGAACTCTCTTGTGCTTATGAAAAAGGAGAACGTTTAGAAATTACTCCCTGGAGTCAATTTGCTGATGGTATCACCTTAATTTCTAATATTTCTCCCGTGAAACTAGCCGATAAAAAAGAGGCACGTCAGAAGCGTTTTATGGAATTTATGAAACAGATTATTTCTGATTCTGTTGAAGAAGGCAACCAACCATTAGTCATGATCGACTCTTCTAACTGCGTACAACTATGTCCTTGGCTTGCGGATAGCAGGATAAATGCTAAAAAAATTGATTTGATACTCTCAACAGATACTCCTCTCCATCAACACATGGAACAAGAATGGGAAGGCGCACGAATATTTAGGATTCGTCAAGACCTTGCTCCTGGTATCATAGACAAAAAAGAACGACAACTGGTAGAAACATCCGTTGAAGATACGCGAAAAAAGGAAGATTTAAAAAAGCAAGACCCAGATTATCGTATTCCTTCAGCTTCTAGCAAAACAGGATTATTTCGACTGAGCGCAAATAGTGAAACTGGTTGTGTAGCTTATCTGTCGGTAGGACGTAAAACTCTCCAGCAAGAATCACGAGGTCAAAGTTGTTATTCTTCAACAGAAATCACAAAAGTTTTGACAGAAACTAACGATTCTAAGGAGAAAGAGACAGTTCTGAATAAGGCAGGTGAAAAAGTGCATCAGCTTGTCAGTCGCGCCCCTTTTACAGGACAATATCCCACTCCTAATCCTCTGGAAATAGTTGTCACCTTGCGACAACCAGAAGACGATCCAGATAGACTAGCTCTATTAGTAGAATCTTTGCGCTATGATTTTGGTCATTATAGTGATTGGTCTAGTTTACCTGCTCCCCTCTTCTTCGAGCGAGTTGTAAGAGATTATATTAGTGACTTTGCTTTTGAAGATGAGGAAGATAACGAGGAGGGAAGATAATGTTTTAGGATAGGGAAAATTACAAAGTTTTGCCAGACTTTTAGACCGGGTTAAAACCCGGCAATCTTATTTCCTCTAACCCTTAACTTAGATGACTTAATTAGTATGCTTAAAACTAGGGAAACTCAATAAGCGTGCTTACTATCCTCAAAACATTTGAGGCTTAATCCTCATATCTACATCAGTGCATTTTTTAACCCCATACTTTACTATCATTTAATCTTCATTTTGTGCAACAAAGCCGTTGTAGCAAATGAAATTTTGATCAACCAACATTTTTAGGCTTAACGACACCTTAGTCATAGTTGGTACTCAAACGCCAAATTTATCAATGCTCTAACTCAGTCAGGGACTAATTCTGACTTGCGCGTAGTGCTAGATCAACTTCCAAATACACGATTTAAAAAAGGTAATATTTCCGACCAAGCAGAAGTAGTGGCAGCAGAGTCATAACGATAACCATCATCACGCATAAAAGTATGCTCTGCTTCATATAAGAAAATTTCGTGCTTGACACCAGCTTGCTCCAAAGTTTGTTTCACAGTTTGACGGTCATTTTCTGGTGTATGAGGATCAAGACTACCAAATATAATCAGTATCTCACCGGAAATTTCATCGAATCGTTTAATTGTATCAGCTACTCCCTTACCTAACTTTCCACTCGGAACACCAGTAGGATAACAACAAACTGCTGCCTTAATATCTTTTTCAAAAGCTGCTCGGAAAGCTAAATGTCCACCAATACAAAAACCCATAGCACCTATCTGATCATCAGCAACAAAACTTTCTGCCTTGAGATATTCAATTACAGCCCTAGTATCCGCATCATATTCAGCTACTGCCGTTAGACGTGCATTATCATTACCCCGCATTCGCCCCAGGTCATCCGGCTCAATAACAAGACCAATTGGCTCCGTTCGATGAAAAATTTCTGGAGCTGCCACCACATAGCCATATCCAGCTAAATAGTTAGCCAGACGAATTATTGGCCCTCCTAACTGATAAATATCACTGTGGAATACAATACCTGGATAAACTCCTGGTGGTTTAGGAGTTGCTACATATACACGCATTAAACTATCATCAACTCTTAAATCAACGTTACGTTTAGTAATTTGCACCTTTTAATCTCCATTATTCTCTTCAGGACTTTTTCTACAACACAACCTCACCTTTTTTAAGCTTATTCTGAACCTTTTTTGAGAATTGACCTACAGACAAAGTTAAATTTTTCATTAATAAATAGGGCTGGCTGATTAAAAATCAAAGCATTGACAGATAAAGGTTTTAGCTATTTTAGGTTGTGAAAAAGTACCAGCTTTTCGCTTGAAATTGCTCAAAAACTGAGCCTGAACGGGGTAACACGAGGCAGAAAAATCTCCGAACAATTATTCCCGCAATTTTCTCTGTCTTCCCACTCTCCCGACAGTTCCCAAAGTTCCCAAAGTTCCCACACTCCCTGTCCTTCTGTAGGGAGTGTGGGAGAAACACCAGACACGGAGAGAGGGAGATAGGGTATCACTGACACGCCGCGTCTCCGCGTCTCCGCGTCAAATCTTACACCCTCCCCAAACTCTGCTTTTTTCAGCCAACCCTAAATAGCTTCCCTTTCCCAAGCAAAAACAGGAGCAAAATTTATTTCCTGAACAAAAGTTCCTTAGTTTCTTGGTACATCCTTATATCATGTCCGGTTAGAATACTTACACTTTAGAGGAAGGAAGGCAGAAGGGAAGAAAAGATTATCAGGGATAAAGTTTTTATCGCTGACTATCCGGACATGATCTTACAAGTGACAACTGATAACTGATAACTGATAACTGATAAGTATTTACACTCTCGTAAATATATAGAAGACTTCAAGAGTCTATAGCTAATTTCTCCGCAATTTGTCCGGAAATTGATTTTGTCAGAAAAGTTCCGTATTTTCCCGGTGGATATTTAATATTTTTTAGTTGACAATGAAATTGTCAGAAAAAAATATATTTAGTTGTTTAAAGGAGTTTATTATGAATATGCTTAAGATTAATCAAAAACTTTTAAAATTAGCAGTATTTACACTTAGTACATTTGTAATTTTAACTTGCTCAGGCAAAGTTTTAGCATCTAGTCCTAATGGAGAAACTGAAAACAAATCTATGTTACTAACTCAAGCATCTCGTCAAGAATGGCGTATTTGCGAGCAACGAGGAGCAAGTTGGTCGGAAGTAAAATATTTTGAATCTAAAAACTATTTTGCCAATATTTGTCGTGATGGTAATGGTCAATTAACATTAGTCGCTGGCGCAAAATCAAATCCTGATGAACTTTTAGAATTACCTGTGAAAGCTGACCAAGGATATTTGGCTGTGGATGGCAATAAAACATTTATGATAGACAACAGTTCTTTTAGTATGGCTATAAATGGACTGGTAGTTAAGAAAGAACAATTAACTTACACAGGAGAGTAGATTTATTAATGACATTATTATTTAGGAAATTTGCGAAGTTTATAAATTTAGCAATTTTTAATTCTGACTTGATCTGAAAAAGTAGTAAATTATTGGGGTGTAACGTGAGATTTTTTCTGCATAAATACTTGAATACAAGCTCCTATGTTTATCTAGGGGCTTGTATTAGTTTGAACCTTTAATAAAGTTTGATTTCTAACTATTGACTGCTGCTAAATGTTTCACTTCTCCAGTCAAACTAAACGGACGTACTTCAGTAATTTTTACCTCCACTAACTTACCTTTGATCTCATTAATATCCCCCTCAAAAAATGTCAGACGGTTGCCACGAGTACGACCCATAACTTGATTAGCATTTTTCGGGTTAATATCTTCCACTAAAATTTCTTCCGTGCGACCCATATAACGTAGCGATCGCTCTGCAGCTTTTACCCCCACCAAATGATTTAAACGTTGCAGTCTATCCGCTTTCACTTCTTCACTAACTTGATTTTCCCATACAGCAGCAGGAGTTCCCGGTCTCGGAGAATAAGCAGCAGTATTCAACAGATCGAACCCAATATCCTCAACCAATTTCAACGTATTCTCAAACTGTACCTCAGTTTCCCCAGGAAAACCTACTATTGCGTCAGCACTGATAGAAGCATCTGGCATCAATTGGCGAATTTTATCAATTATCCGGCGATATTTCTCATGAGTATAACCTCTTGCCATCGCCTTCAAAAGTTGATTATCCCCAGACTGAAACGGAATGTGGAAATGTTCGCAAACCTTGGGCAACTCAGCACACGCTCTAATTAAACGTTCTGTGAAATAACGGGGATGACTGGTAGCAAAACGAATGCGTTCAATACCTGGTACATCATGCACATAATAGAGTAAATCTGTAAATGTATGTTTATTGCGCCCTTCTGCTGTCACTCCTGGTAAGTCGCGTCCGTAAGCATCAATATTTTGCCCCAATAACGTAATTTCCTTATAACCTTGTTGCCCCAACTCCTCCATTTCAGCGCGAATAGCTTCCGGGGTGCGAGACTGTTCTACACCACGGACGTTGGGAACAACACAATAAGTGCAATGTTCGTTACAACCATAAATAATATTTACCCAAGCAGTAATTTTACTATCGCGCCTGGGTTTAGTAATATCTTCGACAATGTGAATGGGTTCGGTAGCGACTACTTGGTTCCCATCAAATACTTGTTCTAGTAAATCTTGCAAACGGTTGGCGTGCTGAGGACCCATAATTAAGTCTAATTCTGGCACCCGTCGCAGTAGAGCTTTTCCCTCTTGTTGCGCCACACATCCAGAAACAATGAGGGTAATATCTGGTTGTTGGTGTTTGCGTTTTGCTTGTCTGCCAAGATAAGAGTAGACTTTTTGTTCGGCGTTATCGCGAATGCTGCAGGTATTATATAGAATAACGTCGGATTCGTTGGGGTCTTCTGAGGAGATGAAGCCCATATTATCTAATATACCTGCCATGCGTTCGGAGTCGGCTTTGTTCATTTGACAGCCGAAGGTGGTAATGTGATAGCGACGGGGTTTTTTGGTCATAGTAAGCTATTGGAATAGATAATTGGGTAATTTATAATAAGGATTTAATATTATATCATAGTTAAGACTCTGTAGGGTTTGCTGAATAATTATTCAGCTAAAGAAAAGATAGGAGTCAGGAACTAGTAGTCAGGATAAATCAAATTTTACAGGAAAATTATCTGATCTTTTTCAGTCTTATGCAGCTCAAAATGTTTGCTAACTTTCGTTAGCAAATCACTTTATTAACTAGAGTTTATACTAGGGCAAACGCATCTTACTTTAAAGTCCTGACAGAGCAATAATTTCAAAGCTTTGATCATTTATACTCATTACTCTTACAAACCTTAATAGCAAAAGCTTCCATAATTTAGATGCGTTTCATCTACTATGTGCGTATTTTTGTCAATAACCTAAAGAGTTAGTTTACAAAAACTTCATATAGTTGATGCTAAATTAAGGTGTTTTTTAAAGATTTGGTAAATTTTTGGTCAAAACATCAATTTTACTTTTCAGTTTATTTACTATTTGTGTTAATGTTCAACCTAATTACTACGATAAATAGAAATTGTCCGCTAAACATTTGGAGGTGATAATGGTCAAAACTTAACTGTCTATCAAGTCCAGACAAGTTTGAGTAATAACTGGTAAAAAACTTTTGTTCCAAAAAGCAAGATTTTGGGCTTGAGCTTGAGCCTCTTTTGCCAAATTATAGGCTTTGGTTTGAGATAGCAGCAATTCTTGCCAAGTAAATTTATTAGCAATCTCTGCAACACCTAACTGTGAAAGTGCGAGGGCATTAAGATTTTCTTCTAAATGTCTGGGAAATAATAACTGGGGAATACCTGCTAATAAACAGGAAACAGCAGTTGTAAGATTACCATGATGTATTGCTAATGATTTTCCTGCTAATACTTCCTTTAAAATTGTGAATTCAGTTTGAGGTCTGAAAGTATTAATGATGGTTTGTTTGTACAAATAATCATCTGCCAGATAAGCCCAACTGGAGCCATTAGCATTATATAGATTAGAAGGAATAGGTGTAATGTGCAGACTAACGTACTGTTTTAGATGGCGTAGGTATCGGTAGGGATCTAACTCAGGAATACTGAAAATCAAACTAGCATTACCGTTTAAGAGTTGTCCTACAGAAATATCTACTTTGACAACTTCACGAACAGTATCGTTCACTTGCTGCTGATTTTTAAAAGATTTTGGGGGTGCAGGGAACTCTAAAATCGGAAATTCTGCTACAGGTGGTGGGACTGTAAAACCACCTCCAATGGTAATCGTAGGGATGATTCCATAAGCTGCCAATACAAGACCTGGTGCGTAATCAGCAATAATTAATTTTGGTTTTACTTCTGTGAATATTCTCCCCCATGCTTGCAAATGATTCTTTAGCAACTTGGCATTACCAAAACCGAACTTTTCCAATATGTCGGCAAAAGTATAGGACTTAAGTGTTCCCAAAAATGGTAGTGGTGGTGCAGCTATAGATGACCAAGGAAAATTAATTCCTCTAATCTGATGGGACTTCAAAGCAAAAACTGGTTCAAACCCAAGTGGTTCTAAAATTTGAGCTATAGCTGCTAGGCGATGAATATGTGCTTGTCCACTACCTAATTCCCATCCCAGTAATATTTTCATCACTCATTTGTGTAGTCTAAGATTGCTGATTTAGATTATCACACACAATTTAACTCACAACTTGGATCGATTTAGGCAGAGTAAGTCTGTTTTTTATTCAGTAGTATATTGGAGATTCAATAAATAATGTTTAATTCTTTTTCCAAACAACATACTATTTCTTCACGAGCAGTTAATTCTACTATTGGACTTGCACTTGGTATAGCAACTATTGGTATTAGTCCGGCAAATGCAGCTTTACTTGATTTTTCTTTTACTACAGATGAAGGTGGAATAGGTTCGTTTACTCTAGATACATCTGTGCCACGATACCCCATTTATGACCCTAATATCTGGGGTTTATACCCAAATTCTATCTCTAATTTTAATTTTAGTGGTAGTCAACCTGCTGCTTCAGGGGGATATCTTTGGGCTATTAAATATAATGAACGTCTCACTTTCAGAATTAACTCAGCTGCTTATGGAGGACCAAGTAATGTACCAGGTATACCTGCACAGGATGATGGGCCAGTATCACAGCTAGCATTTTTCTTTGAATTTCCTGAGACCAATGAATTTGTTCCCTCAGAACCAAGTGACTATGTGCCTACTTTCGATTTTGTTGGCTTTACTGGCTACATTATTTTTGATCCAGGTGCTAGTGAGGGCGAGTATATTAATAGTGTGACAGTTAGTTATAGTTCTCAAGATATTCCAGAACCTACCTCTAGCACTGCAATTTTATCTCTAGGAAGTTTAGGTGCAGCTTCACTAATTAAGCGTTTACTTAACTTCAAAAAACGAACATCGGAGTGAAAACTTTGATATTATATAGGTTGATCATCATCACGTCATTAGTTTTTGGGCGTTTGACACCTAGAAATCCTGGCAGTCTAGCCGGGTTTTTTTATTGATTAAGCGACAACTTAGGAAAAGTGAACTATTCCTAGTCAAAATTAAATGCAGTTATGCGGAAGGATTAGAGAGGAATTTGAAAAACGTACTTTTGATAACCGGATTTGGTATCATTTGAAAATTGTATAAATCCAACAAAAATCTAAGTGCTATAAACATTTCCACAGTCACGATCGCTGACTATCCCATTAGGTAAAATGGTATTGCATAATTGCATTGTTTGCCAGGGGATATTTTCTGCCTCAATTCCCTGAAAACTTGCACCCTTGAGGTTCGTTTCTTTAAAATTAACCCCGATGAGAGTAATATTTCTAGGAGAAGATGTAACTGAATTTGTTTTCAAACTACATTCCTCAGAAGCTAAACAAGCTCTTTCTAGAAACGCCAGCTCCAAATTGGTTTTTTCCAGAATAGCTCCCCCAAGATAAGTGTCAGATAAATTAGCTTTTTTGAAGTTAGTCAAGTTGAGAAAAGCACCTTGTAAATTAGCCCCTTGCAAATTTGCTTTCTTCAAGTTAGCACCTTGTAAATTTGCTCCCCGCAAGTTAGCACCTTGTAAATTTGCTCCCTCTAAATGACTATTTGTTAAGTCAGCATTTGCTAAGTTAGCCCCTTCCAAATGTGCATAAGCCAAGTTTGCACCCTGGAAATTTCCATGAGCTATTTGGGCAGCCTGAAATTTAGTACCCTGAAGATTAGCATTCTTGAGGCGAGCCCCTGTAAGGTTTGCACCTTGTAAATTTGCCAACATTAAGTCAGCATTTTCCAGCCTCGCATTTGTGAGATTAGCTACTCTAAAATTTGCATACTGAAGTTTAGATTTTTGCCATTGGGTTTCATAACAGTTTGCTCCCTCTAAATTGATTCCTTTACCATGAGCATTTTGCAGGTTTGCTCCTTCTAGTTGAGCAAAATGAAAGTTGAATCCCTGTATACTTGCCCCTTCTAATTGACATTCCCAACATTCAGCCGTATCTAACAAATGCTGTAAAGCTAGGGGCTGAGGAAAATTCAAAGTAGCGATCGCGCTCCCTATATTCAGGAGTGCTGCTAGAGCTAATAGCAATAATAACTTTTTCATCTTACCAGTCCTTTTAAATTAACACTTGAAGTTGGTTTATATAAGTTGCGAGGATATTGAGAGCGATCGCTACTAATCCCAAAAACGTCATATACTTCAAACCGCCTTGTTTCCAATACAACAGAGAATCATTCACCAGTGTAATCATCGCAATCACAACTAATAAATTCAGACCTCTAAAAGGAACCAACGTCGGATTAAACATCAGTAACAACAACTCAACGCCCCAAACATAAACCACACTCATAAATAATACCAAAGCATAACGATTTAGTCCTATGGTCAGGCTATAGCGACAAGTTAGCCAACTCAAACTCCCGACCAAAAGACACCCTAATAAAAAGCATACAGCACTAAGGGGCTGCATTAACAAAGCTGCCGCTGCTGGAAGCACAATATAGCCTCCAGGACGTACTGATGATTTTTGGTAAATCAAGTATCCCAACAGGAGTATAATACCAAATTGAAGCAAAGGATAATTAAATTCAATATCTAGTTGGTCTGCATAAGCAGGATGAACAATGTTAAAGTCAAGATCGAGCCAAGACCAACCTAGCCAATAAATTGTTGCCACCATTCCTCCTGTAAATAGAGTAGTAATACTTATACCCTCCAAGACTTTTAAGCGGTCTTGTTTAGTCCAATTAAAAGCAATAATCGCCGGAATCAAACTTCCTGTGAGACCCTCCTCAGAAAATTCCATCCAGCCCAGATAGTCGTATAGAAAGGCAATAGGATAAACCACAAATAGAGACATCATTGCCAGAATATACATAGGTGTTCGAGGTTTCGACGAATGTTGAAAATAGCGTTGATACAGAGGGTACAAGACAAAAGCCAAGCCAATTAAACTAATACCCCAAATCGGCGATAATATTAGAGTTACTACTATAAGTCCGGGAACAATAATACCTCCAGGAATTACACCTTCACTATTTTTATAATGAACCGCTGCATAGGCACCAATGAGTAATGCTAAACGGGTAATTTCTGAGGTGTTGAGTGATTCAAGCATACTTTTTGTTTGTTTTTTTTCGGTTTGTTTTTTTTCGGTTTGTTTTTTTTCGGTTTGCTTTTTTTCCTTTTGGTTTTTTGTCGTGTTTCCAAGGTGGGACTCTGGGCTAAGGTTTGGAATAAACTGAGAAGTTCTTGTGCTTGTGGAGTATGGATGTTGACAGCTCCCACTAATAGAATATTTTGCTCTTTTATTGTTTGGGTAATTTGGCTGAGTAAAGTCGTTGCTGGAGCATCTTTAAACTGAGTCGAATCACCTAGTAACAATAAATTCTCTGGTTGATTAACGAATAATTGTTTGACTTCTGTCTCGCAACTTCCGATAGTGACAACTCGTTGGAAGTTTAAACTTTGCGCAAGCTCCGCAAATAAGGCTACCCGTGGCAGTCTATCGGAACGGTTATTGAGTAAAACAACTTTAGCGTACTGAGGATATTGGGCAAAAATACGCTCGCACAGAAGGATAAAGCTTTCCCGATCATTGACGGCAAACATATTAGCCCAAACTATCTTATGACCTTTCCAATTCATGGATTCAAGTTTAAGAGCGCTTTCATCATTGAGAGTCTGCCACATGGCTTGAAGCGCCCTTTTCCGAGGAACTGCTAATAGCTTTGCAACTTCAAGAGCGATCGCCACATTATCTTCGAGAGCAACTGCGCTAAACCCATTCAGGTCTTGAGCCATGACTTGACTTGAGTTGGCCACAATAAGTTTAGTGCCCTTTTTTTTTGCCTGGTTCTGGAGAATATTGAGTAATTCAGGATTTGACTCACTTGTAATCAGAGTGCCGTTTCTAGGAATAGTGACTGCTAGAGAATGAGCAATCTCTTCGAGGGTTTCTCCTAGATATTCTGGATGGTCATAGCGAACATTAGTGATAATGCTAAGATTAGACCGCATAACTTTTCTTTCTAGCCATTCTGCATAGACAGGGTTAATGGCCATACATTCCATAACAACTGCTTCTGCTTGCTGACGAAAAAAGTTCCGCATTACTTTTACTTGTTCGTTAACGTTAGGATAACCTTTTCGTGGCCAAACAGACTCTTTACCATTGGGATGAAGAATATGGGCTGTACTACCAGTAATCTTACCAAAAGTTTTATAACCCCCTGCTCGCAAAACTGCTGCTACATAGCGGGTAACGGTTGATTTTCCCCGAATCCCATTTACATGAACTCGATAGAGAAGGCGATCACGTTTTTGACTAAATTTGTGATAAGAGATAAGTAAGTAGAAGATATAAGCGCCCAAGCTGGCTAGGGTGAGTAAAAAAGGCAGACTCTCTGTTAACATTTAAAAATCAAGCCTCGAAATTATCTACAATTGGTCAAGTACCCATGAGCAAATACTGTTTACAGTTAATTTTGGGTATTGTTGCCGTTGCCTTTTTATGCTTGCTACATATTGGTCTTACACAGCATCTAGTAGTTGCAAGCAACCTCGATCTGTTATTGGACAAAATCAACGCACTCACCCGCCAAACGCCAGGCTCAAAAATGCTTGATTTGATTTGTTTCTTAGTTTTACGGCCACATTAGCATCGACTCAATCATTCCGTGGCTTTAATGATTCCCTGGTCTGGAGCCAATTTTTAACTGATTTTTGGCAGACCTTACCGCCTACATACTTTATAGCCAAAGCGTTGCCTATAAGTCTATGAGGCGGACTAGGTTTTTATAACTGCTTCTAACTAGCTATTAGCATTTATCTAAGTAGTAATTTTGTATCCAGTTGAACAGTTATCATTAAGAGATTATAAAAAATTTAGTCGAATCAAAACTCAGTATTTTATTGCTTAGTAATCATTTAGAAATGATACCAAATCCGGTTATCAAAAGCTCGTTTTTTAAACTCCTCTCTAACCTTTCTGCCCTCTCTCTGCCTCCTGCTTACCTTTATCATAAAGGTTCTTTGTAAACCGGATTTGATATTAGAAATAAATTGGATAATTGAAAAACATAATTCAGATATTTATATCTGATTACAGCGGTTTTCATTTCAGGAGACCAGAGTAGGGACGTTGCATCCAACGTCCCTACAAGGTTTTGGTTATGGCTCCGGTGGTTCATCAAGAGCGAAA
>JASJEE010000168.1 GCA_030064835.1 Microcoleaceae cyanobacterium MO_207.B10
AATTTTACTCATTACTTAATTGTTGAAGTATCTCTCAGGTATAGCATTCTTTTTGGGAGTTGGTATAAATCCTAATTCCTCCTTCAAATGCAAAAAACTAGAAACGCTGAAAGATTATATATGAGAGTTTTTGGCGCAGCATTCCAGAAAAAATGCTTACGATATTTTGTAACAGTCTTCGGCGTAATTTTGTATAAAATATTTATAGAACTAGGCAACATAAATATGAAATATTGGCTGATTAAATCAGAACCAAAAACTTACAGCATCTCAGATATGAAAAGTGAAAAAAACTGCATTTGGGATGGAGTAAGAAACTATCAAGCGCGGAATTTTCTGCGACAAATGAATCAAGGTGATTTAGCATTTTTTTATCATTCTAATATTATACCTCCTGGTATTGTTGGCTTGGTGCGAGTATTAGAAACTAATATTTCCGACCCTACTCAATTTGATCCCAAAAGCAAATATTATGACCCGAAATCAACTCCTAATTCTCCTCGGTGGCAGACAGTATCTGTGGAATTTATAGAAGAGTTTCCTAGTTTAATATCTTTAGCTACTCTCAAACAAAAATTCCGTGAGGATGAATTGTTAGTTATTAGAAGAGGAAATCGCTTATCAGTCATGCCAGTTGCTGAAGATGTAGCTGAGAAAATTTTTGCAATCAAAAATCAGGAATAATAATTATACTAATTTGATATATTTTTACTATAGGAATTACCAAAATGATGAGGTAAAAAATTATTTGTTTTAGGGAGTATGGAGTAGAGCATAAGGGAGGATAGGGAGGATAAAATCAGAAAAAAAACTGTACCTCATCAGCTTGATAAATGCTATACAAATAAATTTCTAGGTTTTAGGTTTTAGGTTTTAGGTGGTAGTTAAACAATTAATAATTATTAATTAACAATTACCTCTCTTTGAAAAGAAGAAGATTGACGCTCAAGGAAAATTTTTTCTGATTTTCCCTTAAAAGGGGGAAGCGCATACCCAAAATTTTTAGGTAGGGAATAAATATTAATCGGGTATTTATGGTTAAATTATATTTTTCAATTATCCAATTTATTTGTAACATTTTCCTGCCTCCGCAAAGGCATGAATTTTTTCACGCCTGGTATTACTAAAAACAATGCTAGACTTCAGACAAACTTCAAAAATTGGCTTTGGTGAAGGATGGGAAAATTTGTACTTCTTTGATTAATACCTACCACCTACCACCTACCACCTAAAACTTATGATCGAGTAATGTAGCAATATTTTATGGAAATCGTATCATACCATTTAAAAAAAAGAATGTTACGAATAATAAGGGCTATAAAGATAATTTACAGGAGATGTCTCTTTGACTAATATGGTATTTTATGAACTAATAAATAGTATAGAAGCTATTTATTTTGACTCCTAACTCCTGACTCCTAGAAAATCCCCTAGCTATTTGTAACAAACATTTATCAAATTGGTATCATACCTTATTTTACCAATACTCAAAAATTAAGTGTTAGTCAAATTAATCAAATTAATCAAATTAATCAAATTAATCAAATTAGTCAAATTAGTCAAATTAAATAACGTTCTTGACAATGATGAACGTCACTAAAAATTTCCACAAATTTCTCGCAATTTTTCTGCTACTTCGCCACTACTTAATAAAGCTTCAGCCTTCGACAAACCTAAATTAATATTAGAGCAAACTCCACAACGCCACAAATAAAAACCCCCATTCCAAACAGCAGCAGACATTAACTCACTTTTCTCACCCTGCAAAACAGCTCGCATCTGTGACACAAGTTCAGCAGTAGAAACCAACGACACCTCCTTTCCCCCAAACCCATAATCACTTGGATGCAGCAACAAACGTTCAAACTTAGTGGAACTAGTAGTTTCCTCTTGGGACTCTCTTTTTTCCCCAGTAGATAAAGAAGATGATGGCATCGATAACCCAATAATATTCGTGCGATCGCTAGGCAGATCGCAACTTCCCTCCAACCCCTTAACCGTCGTATAATTCTTCACCCCTCGCAATTCCAACGCTCCTCGAAACATACCCTCTGTCGGCGGGTGAACATATCCTGCTGCCAGATGAACATCCCCTAAAAACGGAATCCAAATTAACTCCATAGTTGCCAAAGGCGGTCGTTTACCAATTTCTCGGCGGTATTGCACCAAAAAATCAGCCTGGGAAAAATGAGTAGGTAGATAAACAAACCCCAAACCCTTACTCTCAAATACCTGCTGCACCTGTGTCAGAGAAAGCTTCTCCCACTTAACCCCCAAACCTTCCCAAATATCAACAAAAGGCACTCCCTCTTTTGTTGGCATCCGCGCGCCACCGTGCATAATAACAGGTACTCCTGCTGTTACCAGAATTAAAGCTGTCAGTGGCGTAACTGGAACTGTGCGCGATCGCCCATCATAAGGGCAACCCAAAACCGTCACCTGACCCATCGACGACTGAGCGTGAAGTTTTGGTCCTAACTCGTTATAAGCATCCAACATTCCTGCCAACTCCTCACCAGTGGGGCGCTTAATACGGTGAGAAATTAAAAAAGCTCCTATTTGAGCTGGTGTTGCTTCCTGCTCCAGCATCATTTCCATAGCTGTAGCAGCTTGCGAGCGAGTTAAATTTTTACCCGTGTGGGTACCACTACCAATTATTTTGAGTAATTCTCGAAAGCGATCGCTCATTTAATACTATTCTCCAGTTAGTTAGCTATTTGTCTTTTTATGGTAGTGAGTTGCTCAACTTGCCGTGGAATTAATTCCTTAACCAGTTTCGAGAAATACTCTATGGGGGGAATTTGCATCCGGTCGCTAGTCGTCACCAATACCACCTCACGACTCCAAACAGAATCCTTTATAGATGATACCTTAGAAGTGGCAGGAGTTATACCTATATTTCTAATAGCGAGGGTGGGGTCAATACTGGCATCCATTAACGCCGAATGAGGCAACAGAGCGATTAAATTTCCTTGTCGCACCACTCCTCGGAAAGCGTCTAGCGTATTTAATTCTAAAGCTGCGTTGAGTTTTGCCCCTAGTTTATCAAATTGTTCTTGTACCAAGCGTTGCATACCGTAGCCATCTTTGAAAACTACTTGAGGATAGCGGATGAGTTCCGACCAGGGTATTTGGTCATATTCTGTCAGGGGATGGTTGGCTGCCATCAATACTTGTATAGGTTCGGTGTAGAGTACATCTACAAGCATTTCTGAGCTAGTAGTAAAGAAGCGGTTATTCATCACGATCGCTATATCTACTAGGCCATCTTTGAGAACTTTCATGGTCCGATCGCTGCCCAACGCCGTCACCCGTAGTTTTACTTCTGGGTAGTGGCGACAAAATCTTTGCAGCACTGGTGGCAGATATGTACCACAGACGGAGTGAATTGCTGCTACACATAATTCTGGTTGTTTGCCAGCCAGCATTTCTGCTATTTCCTGGGTAGCAGTTTCCCAAGCCTGACAAATTTTGCGAGCGTAGGGCCACAACCTTTCTCCTGCCAAGGTTAGTTTGGTCTGGTTGCTACGGTGGAATAGGGATACGCCTACTTCCGCTTCCAGTGCTTGTACTTGTCTGCTAATTGTGGATTGGGTAACGTTACATTTTCGCGCTGCTTGTTGAAAGTTACCGGTTTCAGCGACACAAAGAAAGGCTTGCAACTGTTCTAGACGCATGGATTTTTTTATCATATTGACCAGTACAATATGATAGCAGATTTGCTCTTTTTATTTCGTAGACTGTGATACAGGTTTTGTACTCAGGCGCAAGAGTTGATTATTTAGGAAACTATTGTCCAACAGTTGATTTTTTAAGAAACTATAGTGCTATATTTGCAGGACTCAGCGATCGCTTTTCCTGTAGGGTGCGTTGCAACACACCTTATCTAATTAATGTCAAACTGACTAAAAGATGTGTAAGTTATGACCTTATTTAAGCTGCCAATATTTCTTCTACAGTTAAGGTTAATTCTGGAAAAGTTGGAGAGACTATTCTATCTTTTTATTGAGATAAATTAGGTTGATAAACGGCATTTTCATCGAGTAAATAAACCCTAATACTCAGTTTTTTTGGGGTTGCCTAAAATATCGCTGCTGCCTACAGCTAAATAATCAATAATCCAGTATTCAATAATTCCCAAACATTGATATTCATCAAGTTTATCAATATAATCATCTTCCCAATTTGTAGAAACAACCTCTACAGCTAATTGAAGGGGTTAGGTCAGTGCAGAATAAGCTATTGGGTTGGCTTCCCAAACTGTTTTATCTACCACACTTACATCAGGATGACGACCTTGTTCTTTGCCATCTTGACGCAAATTTATTATCATTATTCTGCCGGATACGAAATAATTAAGATTAAGCATTTTTACCTCATATTTAATCATATCGCTAATAAATTAAGCTATAGTTTCACGTCTTCTAGTTGGTAATATTCTCATTATTTCTCCATTAAAAAGTTCATAACATCCCTCTACATCGGGAATATTTTCTATAAATTGTTCAAAACTAAGTTGTGGTTTTACTGGTGTTTTAGTCATGGTTAGTTTTTCTATGATGGGATAATTATAAGCTGATTTATTGTCATCTTAACACTTTGATAATTAACCTGAATATCTAACTGTAATTCACTCTGCTGAAAAATCTAATTAACAGCAGCAAATAACTTATCTAAATCTTGAATAGTATAAAAGGTAATATTTTTTGTAAATATATTTTGTGTTAATCTACCAAATTGCCAATTAGCACCATTAGCAACTATGCCAAAAACCATAAATTATTGTTTTTCATTCAGTCGTTGCGCTGCTACCATTTCTGCCAAACATTGTCCCCATCCTTCATCAAATTTATCTTGTTTTCCCTCAACTAAAAGCAGATAAGGTTTGTCAAATATCACCTTTCTTTGTATCGTACAGAAATAATCAATTCTTTCCCCCCTATTCCATAGCGCGTACCACTATAACTGAAATGACAACCCCTAAATCTGAAAAAAAATCGACCGCCTCACAGCGGACACAAAAGAGAAAAAAATAAAAGAGGATAAAGGGTAAAAGGGGAAAAGGAAAAAAGGTTAAAGAGTACTCCCGCCATCGCATACTACACGAAAACCAATATTGAAGTTGTGGAGGACGCGCCAAGTGTAGCTGCCGCGAAACGCGGAACGGCAGTTATCAGGAGTGCCGTACCAGGAACCGCCCCGCAGCGGTGAAAAATTACTATTTCCCCCAGTTTCCCAAGCACTGCCATCAATCGGCGCACTTTTATAATTGTTATGCCAGTCATCAGCACACCATTCCCAAACATTCCCGTGCATATCATATAAACCAAAAGCATTAGGAGAAAAGCTTCCTACATCAGTTGTTTCTTTTCGATATTTTCCTGTCGGTGCATAAGCATAAGGATAATAGCCATTAAAGTTAACTAACTCAGACGTTATAGTTTCGCCAAAATAAAAAGGTGTAGTTGTACCTGCTCGACAAGCATATTCCCACTGACTCTCACTAGGTAGTCCGTAGTTTTTTCCCGTTTTCTGAGATAATTTTTGACAAAACTCTGTAGCGTCATACCATGACACATTTTCTACAGGACGTTTTCCTCCTTTAAAGTAAGAAGGATTTTTTCCCATAATGGCTTGATATTGATTTTGAGTAATGGGATATTTACTCATATAGAACCCATTTGGGATCTATTTAACAAATTACAAGTCCAGTACCCATCTGGATTTTATGATTCTGGCAGTCATTTGTTATAATTTTTCAATCCCAAAATATACTTTAAATAGTAGGTATTTTAGCTAAGAAACTATCAAGCTTCCACCAACATAGAATGTATAGCTTGGTATGTCCATAAAGGTGTTCAGTTTCAACTAACTCCAATTCTTTAAGAGCTTTAAACATTCTATGCCCTGTCGCTTTGCTTATTCCTGACAACTTCGAGTAATAACTTATCCCTTCTCTCAAAGGGGAATCTAGGACTTTGAGAACGTAGTCAAAATCGTTTTTTGATGCCTCTAATGTCCTCTCAGCCTCATCTATGTGCATTTGATTAAAAATGCTTTGCATAAATCTAGCTAAAGCTTCCCACCTCTGGAATCTGTATATTTCTGCAATGTATTGTGCTGATTTTGCGATTGGTGTAATAAATTTGTTATTGAGGTGTTCTTCTCCAGCTTTTGGTAAAATTATTTTCTCTCCAATGCTGGCACAATATTCAGATGTAGTTTTAAATTTTTTGTCAAACTGTGTCATAATAATCTTATCTAATCTAGCAGATAAATTATCAGAATTTTCTACAAGTCCTACTTGAGTTTTTTCAGCAGATAAATTATCAGAATTTTGTACAAGTTCTACTCGATTTTCTTCAACAGGTAAATCCTCATAAATGTCTAAGGGTTCTCCTATAATTTCCTGAGAAACTTCAGTAGGAATTTCACGCCAAATCTTTTCTAAAGCTGCTATTGATATTGCTGTGCCAAACTTTCCCTCCTTATAATTTTTATGAGTAGTGACACCCACAACCAAACCTGTTTCTAAATCAATAATAGGTGCCCCACTATAACCAGATTGAAGTTCTCCTTTCTCTATTTTTAATTTACCAACAGCAACTTCTTCTGGCAAATTTTCTATTATTTGAAATGCTCTTTCTCCATCAACTTCAACCGTCATTATTCCTTTAATAGTTCTACGACGGCGGGCATTATTTTGACTCCAAAGATAATAACCAGGAATTTTAATTTCAAAACTTCTTTCTTCCTCCTCATCTAAAATCATTAATCTTAAGATAGGAATAGGCAAAAGCTGTTTAACTCGCAATACTGCTAAATCAAAACCCTTAACATTTCCTACTGCTACAACTTCTACAGGAATATTATTTACCCTGATATTTTCCTCATCACCCATATCCTCAACAACATGGGCGCAAGTAAGTAAATAAGTATAATTTTGTTCTCTATAAAAAGGAAATCCAGTACCAATAACATTTGCTTTTTTGGTACTAGAAATTAAAACAATAGATTCTTTGAATTTTTTTAGATTAATCATTCTCTGATTTTTTCGGCTTCAGGAATAACTTAACTTTTAAATTTGCACCTGCCTTTGCTTTAGTAATATATACATTTCCTTCCCCCTCAAAATTAAAACCCACTTCCACCTCAGCTTGTTCAATTTCCATATCCTTATTAATTTCTTGCCAAGCTTCAGCAATAGGGCGACTAATACTAATTAATATAGGTTTAACTTTAGCAATACTAGATTGGACTCTTTGCGCATTGTTAGTAGAAATTGGCTGTGCCCGATCCTCTGGAGCTTCTATTTCAACCCAAATCCCATCTTCTAGTTCAATTAGTTTGGTGGCCATGTACGTTGATTATTGAATTTAACTACTTTTCTAATTTAAACATATTCCATTCATTAATTAATAATGGATAATTACCTCTGGTTAAGACCATCGGATTGAAGCAAGTGCGAAAATCTTATTTCTTTTTCTTCTTAAAATAAGAGTCTTTAAATTCAATGTATTAATTATCAATTATCCATTGGTAATTTGGTCTATGAATTTAGAATAACTCAATTGAGCGATTGATGTTTATTTTATCTAACATATCATCAGTGTACATATCATAAAAAAACTTATTTAACTATCAAATTAGATAAACAAGTACCTGAAACTAATCCATCTACATTTTGAAAATGTTTGTCATAACTAAACAATGCTAAATCATGCTCTAATGCTGTAGCTGCAATCCATATATCATTTGTAGGAATAGGATTTACTTTTGTCCTTAAACCACGATAAACCATAGCATAATATTGAGCAGTATCAGTATCAATAACAAAATTTCTTACCTGACCAATCCTTAGAAATTGTTGTAATTAACGGCGATTTACTACTTCTTTACTTCCCACAGCAAATCCTCCTAATAATTCTCCTAAAATCACACTATTAATGCCAATTAAGGGAGCATTATTAATAATTTTAACTGCATCAGATACATTACCTTTGAAAGCTGTATAGGCATTAGTATCTAATAAAATTGGCTTGATTTCCATAAATTTTTCTCAATCTCCCTACAAGGCTTTGTATTTTCTAAAAATTCAATTTCATCAGCTTCATTCCAAGTTCCTGCTAACTCATCAAATTGATAATTTAACTTTTCCTCTAATTGTGCAGGAATAGCCTCTTGTTTTTCTAACAATTTTAAAGCTGAATCTATCACTTGTTGGATGTTTGCATATTTTCCCTTAGCAATTTGAGATTGAATAAATTTTTCTTGTTCAGAATTTAAACTAATATTCATCATTAAATTGGATAACTGAATTTATATTGTAATTTTACAGCATTTTTTTAATTGATGCTGTATCTTTTAATTCTCTGTTCTTGAAGAAAATTAATCACTAATATAAGAGATGGATTGATTGTGTAATTCCTACATTTCCTCCCCCATATTTACTAATAAATAGTTATAAATAATGAGGGAAGAATCAGGAATAAATAGTCAGAATGTGAAAGTCATAAACTTATCAAAAATGGTGGTTGTTATAGAGCTACGCGAAGCGGGAATAGGGAATAGAGAACAGGGAACAGTAGACTGTTAGAGGGTTCCAGGATTTATAAATGTCCTAACCAATTAACGTAGTCCTATATTTGTCACTTCGGAAGTTAGCGATCGCTAAATTAAACAACCAAGTCTGAAAAGCTACTTACTCAAACGCTGATAAACTGTCACCAACCCATCCACATCTCCAACATTCCCTGGAAATAAAACCACGGGTAAATCAGGGAACTGAGGATGTTCTACAGGAGTCCGCACCATCGAACAACCTGCCAAAACCTGACCCAATAACCTGGCAGTAGTCAAAGCCAAACCTTTACTCAAAGTATCATTAGAAGTAATTCCACCTTTACTAATCAAAAAACCAATATCCTCTGGTAAACCCCTAACAATATCCATCAATAACTCGGAGACTGCTATACCAAACTCCAAACGCACCTGCACATTCTCAAAAGTCAACTCCTCTCGACTGGTATAAACTACAGGTGTTTTCCCATCTGCATGAACAGCATGAACTTTTTCGAGAATATTCTGTAGTAAAGTTGCTCTTTGCTCAGGAGAGTCTTCAACTAAATGAGATACATCTACTTCGACACCAACTACCTGAGATTCTTGTAATAATCTTTCTAACTGTTGGGTAGACTTCTTAACGTGGGAACCGACAATAATCACACCTGGTTTCCCTTTCCTCACATACTGACTCATATCCTCAGCACCTACAGGTTGAGGACCTAAAGCAGCAAGGGAAGTTAAAATACTCGCAGCACTACGCAACAGAAACTTCTTTCCTTGACTTGCTGCTGCTAATAAGTCACTAGCAAAACGGTCTAAGTCTGCTTGAGTTTCTCCATCCACTGCCCCACATTGGTTGCCAGTTAATTTCATCAAACGTTCGAGACTGCCACCACGAATATCAGTAAGGGTAAATCTTTCTACTGTTTCCGCTTTGATTTGACCTTTGGTCTTCTCCTCGACATAATCAGGTAAATAACTGTAGGTGTAGCCAAATACTGAATCTTTAGCAAATTCTGTTTCGTGAACAGGAGTTTCCACACCATCAACCATTAAATAGTGAGTGCTGTCGCGGGTAACTCTTCCACCCTCAAAAAATGCTGGAACTAGAAAATGAGCGTCAAACGGACCAATTTCTGCTGCTATGACATCTGTTTCTATAGGGTAGTGACCCCGTAGGGTGGAGTCGGAACGACTTACAACTAAGAAATCTTGGATGTTTGATTGGGCGATCGCTTCGGTCAGATTATGTGTTACTTCCCGCGTCACATTAGCTGCTTGTTCTGGAGTAAGGGCGCGAGTATTAGAGAGGATAAAAAATATGGGAGACTCATCCACTAATCCTAATTTTAGAGTTTCCACATCCCATTTAGTTAAGAGTAGACAACTATGAACAGTTTGGGAACCTGTAGGGTCATCATCTAGGACTATAATTTTTGGTTTGCTAGTAGTCATAAGTTTTGGGGCAAATAAAAACCGGGAAATGTTGGGGACATTCTCATTTTCTCATCTTCTGGTTAGCCAGTGAAGGATATAGTGGAGAAGCTTATTTATCGAACAGGATTGGGTCTAATACCCCGTCTTTTAAGGCGAAATGTTTTGGAGCGGGGCGTAAATCCCCGTTAGAAAAACAACTTCTGACCCCCGCCGGAGTCTATCCTCGCGGAGGCTGGGGCGGGGGCAAGGGCAAGCTTCTGACTTCGTTAACTCTCCCCAACCTAGCGCTATAGTAGACTGGCAGTTTATTGTAATTAGGGTCTGCTGAAAAAATTGGTTGGTAGAGGTAGGACACGGGGACGCGGTGACTCGGAGACTCGGAGATGAGGGAACAGGCGACGGTTTCGGCCATTTTATCTGAAGAAATTGTCTTGAATTTCAGCAGAAAAATTTAGTATTTTGAGGCCAATAAGCAGCCCATAACTAGGAGATAAATTGAAGATAAAAAGCTCTTTTGTCTTAGCTATCCTAACTTATAGCTTTATTCAGCCAGCCCTAATTAAATTCCTAATAATGCCCCAAAAATTTTAAGGGGACATCAATCAATTAAACTGATATGCTAGACCAACAATGGCCGTGAGGAGTTGAATGGATGAATTTATCTAAAGATGCCTTAGAGATACTCAAAGAAACTAGCAGGACTTTCTATATCCCTATTAGTCAATTGCCCTTTGGACTAAAAGAAGCAGTGGCATCAGCTTATCTGTGTATGCGGGCTATTGATGAAATAGAGGACGATCCAGACCTGGATAACCTCACAAAGGCGAAATTGTTGCGAAGAGTTAGTCTAATTTTACAAGAAGCAGTTAACCATTCCAGTTTCCATAACTTTTCAGAAAAATGGGACCTCAATATTAGTAATTTACCAGAAGTAACCGTAAGAGTAGGAGAATGGGCAATACTGGCTTCAGAGACCATAGCCCCTAGAATTTGGGACGTAACTGCAGCAATGGCAGACCGAATGGCTAACTGGGCTGACAATAATTGGACAATTCACACGGAGTCGGATTTAGATCGTTATACTTTTAGCGTGGCTGGTGCAGTGGGATTATTGCTTTCTGACTTATGGGCTTGGTTTGATGGTACTCAAACTAACCGTACTGAAGCGATTGGGTTTGGTCGCGGTCTACAGGCAGTGAATATTCTCCGTAACCATTCAGAGGATTTAGATCGGGGTGTAGATTTTTTTCCTGATGGTTGGACTAACAAAGATATGCAGGTTTATGCTCAACGTAATTTATTGTTGGCTGACTCTTATACTAATTCTTTACCTTCAGGACCTGCTCGGAATTTCTGCCAAATTCCTTTGACTCTGGCTCATGCTACTCTGGATATTTTAGCTATGGGGCAAGAAAAGCTGAGTCGTTCGGAAGTGATAGAACTAATTTCAAGGTGTAATAATTTGGCTTAGTCTCACGAAAAGGAGGGTAATACCATTTTCATAAAATATTGCGACATTATGACATTCATTATTTAGTTATAGGTTTTAGCTAGTAGGTAAACATTCTTTGTTTCTATAGAAATTACCATACTGGTTTCAGTCTGCTCATTCGTTGGTTTTAGGGAAACTTAACTAACATATAGTAATACAAATTAAAGATAGGTCTACCTCATTAGTCTGGGAAACACTGTATATATAATATATGTATAAAAAATCAAATCAATTATCGTAGAGAAAATATCAATTATTTCTCCCTACTCCTTACTCCCTAATTTTCCGGTAATGCTCAATTAATGAGATTGAAAGACTCATATAGATGCAGCTTTTCTGCCGACAACCAGAAAAAATAAGTCAAACTTATGAGTAATATTAAATACCCTACGACACAAAACCCTTTACAAAACGAAATAAAATAGCTATATTGTTAATAACGGTTCAGAAAAACAAATTCTTACCGCCGTACCTCGAAAATTTCATACATACAGCAATCATACATACCTATGACCACTACTTTACAACAGCGTGAAAACGCCAACGTATGGGAAAAGTTCTGTAGCTGGATTACAAGTACCGA
>JASJEE010000169.1 GCA_030064835.1 Microcoleaceae cyanobacterium MO_207.B10
AATAATTGTAGGGTGTATCTTGATTGGGAAGTGTCTTGATGCTGTCCTAACTTTTTGGTCCTAGAAGCTTAACAACTCGCACTTTTTTCGCGACAAAAATGCGCTCAACCTTTATATATAAGTGCTTTTAGATTACATTTGCCTGCCCTACTTGACGAATCCCACACTTTGCTGATGCACAACCCACTTGTTCTCTTTCATTCGTGCCACCTAACACCCAACACCTAACACCTAACACCTAACACCTAAAAACCAACCAATGTAGCAATATTTTATGAAAATGGTATTACACAGTGGAAGTAGAAGCTAGAAAAATTTTATACAGGGACTGACAATTTAGGGATTTACCCTGGATTTACCGTAGACGCCTCAAAGGAAAATCTACCATTTAGGTCTAAAAAAAACTCAGATATAAAAAATTTTAAATGCCAAACTTTACAAAAACTAATATCTCGCAACAATCTATCTGCGAATTATGTTAAATTTTTTTACTGGAGGGTAAGCAAAAAGCAATGTCCGATATTGACTAAAGTAGACTTCCTGACTGAATTACTTTGCCAGTTGTTATTATATTTATAATATTATGTATTGCTGGTTAAAGGTTTTAGCTGAGAGTCTTAGCCTAACCCCAAATCTTAATTAATTGATAAACAGCAATATTCATCTAGGATTTTTTGCTTCATGTTCACAAAACAGGTAACTGATTCACCGGCTTATAAGTGGTTTGACGAGCGCTTAGAAATTCAAGCTATCTCAGACGATATTTCTAGCAAATATGTTCCACCCCATGTAAATATTTTTTATTGTTTAGGTGGAATTACTCTGGTTTGCTTCCTAATCCAGTTTGCTACTGGATTTGCCATGACTTTCTACTACAAACCTACAGTAACAGAAGCATTAGCATCAGTCCAATATATTATGACTGAAGTTAACTTCGGTTGGCTAATTCGTTCCATCCACCGTTGGTCTGCCAGCATGATGGTGTTGATGATGATTCTTCATGTTTTCCGGGTTTACCTCACAGGTGGTTTCAAAAAGCCTCGCGAATTAACCTGGGTAACAGGGGTAGTTATGGCCGTAATTACTGTTAGCTTTGGGGTGACTGGTTATTCCTTACCTTGGGACCAAATTGGCTACTGGGCTGTCAAAATTGTATCTGGTGTACCTGATGCAATTCCATTTGTTGGTCCATTCATTGTAGAACTGATGCGTGGTAGTACAAGTGTTGGTCAAGCAACTCTAACTCGTTTCTACAGTCTTCATACTTTTGTATTACCTTGGCTAATTGCAGTATTTATGTTATTGCACTTCTTAATGATTCGTAAGCAAGGTATCTCTGGACCTTTGTAAGTTAAGCTATCAATAATCAAATACTAGCTTCTCAGTTGTTAAGGAGAAAAAAATAAATTATGTCCACATTGAAAAAACCGGATCTGAGCGATCCTAAATTAAGAGCTAAGTTGGCTCAAGGTATGGGTCACAATTACTATGGTGAACCTGCTTGGCCTAATGATTTGCTCTATATTTTCCCAGTAGTAATTGTGGGTACGTTTGCTTTGTGTGTAGGTTTAGCTGTACTAGATCCTGCTATGGTTGGTGAACCAGCAGATCCATTTGCTACTCCTCTAGAAATTTTGCCTGAGTGGTATTTCTGGCCAGTTTTCCAAATTTTGCGTACTGTACCTAATAAATTGTTGGGTATTGTGGCAATGGCTTCTATTCCTTTAGGATTAATGTTGGTTCCTTTCATTGAAAGTGTCAATAAGTTCCAAAATCCTTTCCGTCGTCCTGTAGCTACTGCTGTATTCTTGTTCGGTACTGCAGTTACTCTATGGTTAGGTATTGGTGCTACTTTACCAATTGATATATCCTTAACTCTTGGTCTATTCTAAGACTTTGGATATCTAAACAAAGATATCTAAATAATAAAATTTTACGCCCTTTGTGGATTTTCTTCATAAGTACATTTGTATTTGTATAAATTCCTCAGAGGGCGTAATTTCAGTTATCAGTTATCAGTTATAGCGCTACGCGCTAGGGAATACCAATTTTATAAATGTTTGCTACAAATAGTCAGGGTACTTCTGAGAATTCAGAATCCAGAATTCAGGAGTCGTATGGGAATAAATTCACAGCAATTTTCAGGTCGTAAATTCTCTTTTTTATCAAAGGGACATTTCCTACAAAATCTTTTTATTGCAGTTATTATTCGTAACATTCTTTTTTAAAATTGGTAGAATAGGGAATAGGGAATAGTAGACTAATAAAGGGTTTTCGGTGCCCAAATGCTCCGCAAACAGGATTTAGAAATGTCAATAGCCTTAATGGGTAGCGCTATATCAGTTATCAGTACCTGCCAGTTATTGCATCGAGATTGAAATATTGATTATCAGTTTTGTTACTTAACAATTGGAATATATTTTCGTCAACATTATAACTAAAAACTGTCAGAGCAACATAATCATAAAAGGTACTATTATCAGTTATCAATTACCAGTTATCAATTATCAGTACCTCTCAGTTATTGCATCGGGATTGAAATACTGATTATTGGTTTGGTTGCTTAGTTGCTTAACAATTGGAATATGTTTATTGTCAAAAATAATTAATTATTTAACCTACAAACCGGGTTTCGGGTACATAAGTTTTGTTTGTTCTGAAATCAACTAAAAATTTTACTAACTTTTATTTATTAATTTCTATAATTTTTGAATTTTAAAAAAGGCATATTTTTGTTAATGTACAAAAAGTCAAAAGTTATAATGAGATAGTCCTGGGTTTAGTTAAAGTTTTTTTGAAAGTTTGATAATCGGAAACTCTAACCCAATTGTTCCATAATTTTTTAGTTTTAGTTTGATTAAAAACGTATTGAAATATCATTCATTAATGAATAATGGATAATTGATAATTATCTCTGCCTAAAAGGGAGAGGATTGACGAATAAGGAAAAGATTTATTTTTTTCCCTTGAAAGGGGAGGCTTCAAGGCGTGAATCATCTAATTATTTAATTGCTTAATTATTAATTATTTCGGTAATAAATGATAACTAAAATGAGTTTTTAGGGAATAAAATAATTTAAAAATGTGGAGATAAAATTGGCTAAAAAAGTTGATAAAAAAAAAGGAAATATATTTGTTTTTCTGGAAATTTTATCTTGTGAAGGTGGCATTCAATCTTATGTGAGAGATATTTTTCAAGCTTACCAAGACTTAACAAATTCTGCCAAACCTGACGACTCCTTTCTAGAATCAGATATATTATTACTCAGAGATGGTAAAGATTGTGAAAATCCTTATAAGTCTAAGAGTATAAATTTTCATTATTTTAAAAGTCAGTCTGTTTGGTTAGGGAGATTAAGATTAGCCACCACATTACTATGGTTTTTACTTAAAAAACAACCCAAACAGGTTTTTTGTGGTCATATTAATTTAGCTCCATTGGTTCAAATTTTGTGTGTACCTCTTGGCATTCCCTACACAGTTTTAACTTATGGTAAGGAAGTGTGGGAACCACTACCAAATAAATATCAACAGGCATTAAAACAAGCAACTAAAATTTTAACTATTAGTCGTTATAGTCGCGATCGCTGTTGTGAAAGTAACAATTTAGACCCGGAAAAGTTTCAATTGTTGCCTTGTATGGTGGATGGGGATAAGTTTATTCCTGGAGTTAAACCTATAGATTTAATTGAGGGTTACAATCTTCAGGGGGCAAAGGTCTTAATGACTGTAGCTAGACTTTGGTCGGGAGACCCCTATAAAGGTGTTGATGTGACAATTCGGGCGTTGCCTAAAATACTACAATTTTTCCCAGAAGTCAAGTATTTAGTAATTGGACGGGGAGATGACCAACCTCGTTTGGCCAAGTTGGCTCAAGATTTGGGAGTAGGGGAAAAGGTTGTATTTGCAGGATTTGTACCTACAGAGGATTTAGTTAAACATTATCAGGTAGCTGATGCTTATGTGATGCCTTCTCAGGAAGGGTTTGGTATTGTTTATTTAGAAGCAATGGCTTGTGGAGTGCCAGTTTTGTCTGGAGATGCTGATGGTTCGGCGGAACCTTTACAAGATGGACAGTTGGGATGGCGGGTGTCTTATCGGGACCCAGAAGCAGTAGCTAATGCTTGTATAGAGATGTTGAAGGGAGAGGATAAGAGGTGTGATGGTCAATGGCTACGAGAGGAAAGTTTAGGGGTTTTTGGTAGGGGAGCTTTTACTGAAAAAGTAAGAGAACTTTGAAATTTGTGATTATTATAGAGTAGGGGGTTCAACAATTAATTAATAATTAATAATTAATTATTACCTCTTCTTATAAACAAAGAGGATTGACTTAAAAAAATATTTTTTTTCTTTTTTCTCTATGAATGGAGAGGCTTTATACCTTAATTTTTCGGCAAGGGAGTAGGGGAGTGGCGGAGAAATAAAAATATTAATAATTAACACCCTACTGGCTAATAATTATTAAAAAGGTTGTTCTGCTTGTGTCAATTTTAATAATTGAAGTTTCACCTAAACATAGCATTACTTTATAGTAGTTTGTATTATACTAATTTGAAAAAAGAATGTTAGGAATAATAAGTGTGATTAAAATACTTTACATGAGATGTACTTTGGACAAAAAAGAGGATTTAAAACCTAAAAAATGGTATTGAAGCAATTCATTCTGCACTCCTATACTGGCGATTTCCTAGGTCATAATCCGCCAACACGAATCGCCTCTACGACTTCTGAATCTTAATAAATAGCTTATTCATTTTCATTTTTAGCAAACATTTATCTAATTGGTATTAGAGGAGATAATTAAGTGAATCAAGGGAACTCAAAAATATTTCAATTAACTATGTCTAGTATTGGTAATTGGCTAATTATTTTAGCTATTGTTTGGTTACTGGGTTCTGTAGGTTTGGGATGGTTAGTTAATTCTATTTTGATATTATTTGGTTTGATTTTAATTGCACCTGTAGTTGCATTTATTGGTTTACGTTGGTGGTTAAATCGCAATTTAATTATTGATAAGTGCCCTGTTTGTAGTTATGAATTTACTGCTTTAAACCAGACTCAATGTCAATGTCCTAATTGTGGAGAACCACTTAAGGTTGAAGCTGGTCATTTTACTAGGTTAACTCCTCCTGGTACTATTGATGTTTCGGCGGTGGAGATTAATGCAAGGCAAATTGAGGATTAAAGGTATTAATATAAGCATTCAGCTATTAGTTTTCAGATTTCAGCGATGAATTAAACTCATCATTTTGGAAGAAATGAAATAGGGAATCTAGTCAGCATTCAGTTATAAACTCAACTATTTATTCTGACTCCTGAGTATTGTCTCCTGACTCCTAAGCAATAACCTAAATATTTGTAGCAAAAAGTTGATCAAATCAATTAAACTATTTATTCTGATTCCTGAGTCTTGTCTACTGACTCCTAAGCAGTAACCTAAATATTTGTAGCAAAAATTTATCAAAATGGTATTATTTACTAATGAATAAATCTGTAATTAACGGTATATGATATGAACCTAATTCCGAACTTAGATTAGCTTTTGTTTCAACATTTACAACTTTAATTTCTGAACTGATTAAACAATGATCTATGGGGATTTGAAAAAATCTAGATAAAATATCAAATACTATAGAATTACTAATTTTTTTTGCAGGCCAAGTAGGAAGAATGCCAAACCCTAAACGACTATTTCTTAACCCAGTTTCCCGTTCTAATTTTTGATAGTAAGGAGACCACATAGTTGTATTCAAATCTCCTGCCAGAATAACTGGGTCTTTCAATTTTTGAATGTATTTAGCAAGTTCCTCTAAGATTTTATTGCGTTTTTTTAAAGTGTTTCTCTTGATAGGAATAGTAGGATGGGTTGCTATTAAGTTAATGGCTTGTTGATTAATATTGAATTCAGTAATAATAGTAGGTCTGTTGGGAGCAAAAAATTCTATTGAGTAATAATTGAGAGGAAATTTGCTATAAACTGCAATAATTCCATGGGTAGATTGAGAAACAGAATTAATAGAATTGGGTAAAATATCAGATAATGTTTGTAGATTTTGCATCCATGTATTAGTAGGTTCTAAAAAAATTGCTATATCTGGATTTTCCTCTCTTAGCATTTTAGTAATTTGTGAATATTGAGAATTTATTCCTCTGTAAAGGTTGTGAATTAAAATTCGTAAGTTAGCAGTTTCTTGACTAATACCATTTTGATGAATATACCAAGGTAAAATTGAGGTGAGGTTAATAATTGTGCAAAATGTACCGATTAATAAGAATCTTTTTTTACCTATTATGCTTAAACAAAATAACAAGATTAAACTAACTACAAAATATTGAACTTTGAAATGAGAGATTAGCTCAAAAAAGATTCTGATTAGAATAGTACCTCTTTGTGAATAACCTCCTAGGGAAAATAAAGTAGTAATAATAATGCCTGTTGTTAGTAGGTAACTGATTATTGTTTTTATTAGGTCAAAATAAGATTTTTGCATATATAACAATCCTAAATGATTTATGAAAAAAACTCTTTAGGGGTTTGGTCTCTAAACCTTATTTCCAAATGGGATTTGGAAACTAAAACCCTACGGTAAAATGTTACAACCTAATCTAGTGTTACTTGATGCTAATTCTATTTTGGTCGTACTATTTTGGTTGTGGTTATGACCTAGGTTTTACAAGGTTATTAGTTGATAGAAACTCTTTTAAAAGTTTTCAACTGCTAATTTAGATTTGCTATGAATGTTACAGAATATTCTAACTTAGTTGAATAAAAAGTCATGCGTATAGGCGAAGAACCACCAATAAACTAACTATATCATAATTTTTCAATATTTACAATCTTAGATTATGGGAAAATTTTTTTGGAAGCTCTAGAAAATGAAATTAAATTTGGCAGTTACATTAAATTTGCTGGCAACGGAAGTATTATAGCGCTACTTGAATCGGGAACAGGGAACACTTAACTGGGAACAGGAAGCTGTTAAAGGATTTCAGGATTTAGAAATGTCCGCGCCCTTAATGCGTAGCGCTATATCAGAAAACGGGTTTGTAGAAGTGAGGAAATTTTGGAGGGGGGGGTTGAGAGAATTTATTGGTGGAAATTTCTGGTTTTCTGGAGGGGGGGTTGAGAGAATTTATTGGTGGAAGTTTCTGGTTTTCTGGAGAAACCCGTCCCTACGGAATGTCAATGTAAAAATTCCAGGGGGGGTAATGGGAAATTTTTGCTAATTGTCGGTTTTCTGAATCAACCCGCCCCTACATAATAAAAATATTAAAATAATCCGCAGAGTTTCAATATCTTAATTTTAATTATTAAAATCATATACTGTTTGTTCTCTAAGTTAGGATTTAAAATTAATGACACGTTTAGCATTACTCAGCACATCTGATAAAACAGGTCTGATTGATTTAGCAAAAAGTTTAGTTTCAGAATTTGACTATGAAATAATTAGTAGTGGAGGTACTGCTAAAACTCTCAAAGATGCCGGAATTTCTGTCACTAAAGTATCTGACTATACGGGATTTCCAGAAATTTTAGGAGGTAGAGTTAAAACTTTACATCCTCGCATTCATGGAGGTATTTTAGCAAGAAAAGATTTACCTCAAGATATTGAAGAATTAAATGCTAATAATATTCGACCTATTGACTTAGTTGTAGTTAATTTATACCCTTTTCAACAAACAATTTCTCAGCCGGGAGTTACCCTAGCAGAAGCAATTGAAAAAATTGATATTGGTGGACCTGCAATGTTAAGAGCGTCAGCTAAAAATTTTGCTCACCTGACAGTTTTATGTAACCCTTCTCAATATAATTCTTATTTGGAAGAATTACGGAAAAATGGTGGAGAAGTCTCCTTAGAATTTCGGCAAAAATGTGCATTAGCAGGATTTCAACATACCGCCACTTACGACCAGGCGATCGCTACTTATTTAGAAGAACAAGAAACAATTTCTGAGTCTGAAAAATCAGAAAAGGAAGTATTTTTCCTCTCTGGCAAAAAAATCAATACTTTGCGTTATGGAGAAAATCCTCATCAGTCTGCAACTTGGTATCAAACAGGAATTAATGCTAGTGGTTGGGCGACAAGTAAAATTCTTCAAGGTAAAGAATTAAGCTATAACAATTTAGTAGATTTAGAAGCAGCAAGACGGATTGTTACAGAATTTTCTGATGCTCCGACTGTGGCAATTCTTAAACATACAAATCCTTGTGGAGTGGCAATTGATGAGACTCTTTTAGGAGCTTATGAAGCAGCTCTTGCTGGAGATTCGGTTTCTGCTTTTGGCGGAATTGTTGCTTTAAATAAATCTATTGATGCGCCGACTGCGACGGCTATGACTAAGACATTTTTGGAATGTGTAGTTGCTCCTGGATGTGAACCGGAAGCTGAAGAAATTTTTCAGAAAAAATCTAAATTAAGGGTACTAATTTCCCCAGATTTAAACCAGGGCGAACCGGAAAGTATAAAAGTAATTGCTGGTGGTTTTTTAGTGCAAGATATTGATGATGCGGTTGATAATTCTAGTGATTGGAAAGTCGTTACTGAAAAACAACCGACTCCTGAACAAATGGAAGAATTAATGTTTGCTTGGAAGGTGGTAAAACACGTTAAGTCTAATGCAATTGTGGTGACAAAAAATCGCGCTACTGTTGGTATTGGTGCTGGTCAAATGAATCGAGTCGGGGCAGTAAAAATAGCTTTAGAGCAAGCAGGAGAAAAAGCTATTGGAGGAGTGTTAGCTAGTGACGCTTTTTTCCCTTTTGATGATTCAGTAAAAACAGCAGCAGCAGCAGGAATAACTGCAATTATTCAACCAGGTGGTAGTCTGAGAGATAAAGATTCTATTGCTGCAGCAAATGAATTAGGTTTGGTAATGATATTAACTGGAATGCGTCACTTTTTACATTAATTTTCTGACTGTTAAATTAGTTTAGTTGTAAGCATTTCTTTCGGAATACTCCGCAAACAGGGGTCAGAAATTAGCCAGCTTCTTACAGAGGAACTGCGTTATCAGCTATTAACTATATTGTTAGTTATAACTGGCTATTAGTATTGATATTATTGAAGGATAATTGAAAATATGGATTAGAGTTAAATTGTTAATCTTAACAGTCTTTTGATTTCCATCATACCTGAAAACTTAACCTGCGAGCTAGCTTTTTGCGCAGTATTCCGCAGGAAATGCTTACGTTTATTTAGGCAAAACATAGAGGAATATTGGATAAATTACAGTCTTTACTATTGGGGATATGAAATATACTTAAAACATTACCTAGATTTGAGATATTAGGAAGTAATAACAATTTCATAAAATCTTGCTACATTGCTTAATATTAGGTTTTAGGTAGTAGGTAGTAGGTGGTAAGTCTTAATAGAAGAAGTGTAAATATTCCGATCCGAATGGCTTCCGAATTTTACTGTAACAATATTTAAGAGATTGTTTGTAAAGTAAATGTAAAAATGAGATAGGGAACAAGGAACAGGAAATAGGGAAGAAGAAATCAAGACAAATATTTCTTGCTTAAAAATCTAGGTAATATATTTACTTAAAATCTCTCTATCTACTGAATTTTAATCCTTTGAACTATGAAAATTTTGGAATTTTAGTAAATTTCGTTCTCTTAATACTGATTTTACAAACAGTCTCTAATTGGATAGCAGAACAGGGGAATGTTGGAAGTGTCATACCAATTTTATGTAAATCCCACTTGAGATATAATCAAAATATTCCTATTCTTCAATCAACTTAGCACTTCTAGCTTTTGGCGTAAATTATGACATTTACCCCACCAGAAAATCAAACTCAAAAAGTCAAAATTAAACTCCTGTTAACAGGAGGACATCAATATACTATTTATCTCCAATCTGATGCACCTTTACTTCAACTTTTAGCTAAAACATTATTATCTAAAAATCAAAAAATAGAAAATTCTATCCTATTTCAAATTCCTCTAACAGAAGGTCATTCAGCTTTATGTTTCCCTAGCGAACATTTAGTTGGAATTATCACAGAACCACCATTATATTTACAACCACAAGATGCTGAAAATAATATCAAAACTCCTCCCACTCCCAGTCCTCAAACTGATCCTTTAATATCTCGTTATTTACTCGTAGAAAATTTTCTCACGGATACACAAAATCAACAACTATTGAATTTTGCTTTGCAAAAGAAATCAGATTTTGTACCGACAAGTACATCTACGAAAGCAGAAAATTATCGTAATTCTTTAGTATTACATTCTTTCCCCAAATTCCGAGAAATGATAATTAACAGAATTAAAGAAATGTTTCCAGATGTATTAACTAAATTAGATATTCCTTCATTTTCAATTGCAGATATTGAAAGTCAGTTAACAGTTCACAGTCATAATAATTTCTATAAGGTTCACAATGATAATGGATCTCCTGACACTTCTACGAGAGTTCTTACCTATGTTTACTATTTTTATCGAGTTCCCAAAGCATTTACAGGTGGAAATCTAAGAATTTATGATAGTCAAATCAAGGGAAAATACTATGTCAAAGGTGACACTTTTAAAAACATAGAACCTAAAAATAATAGTATTATATTTTTCCTTAGTCGCTATCTGCATGAAGTTTTACCAGTAAGTTGTTTTTCTCAAGCTTTTGCAGATAGTCGCTTTACTATTAATGGTTGGATACGTCGCACTGATTAATTTGATTTTCATATATTTATGAATATTTAAGTTAAAATTTTATGGCTACAAGGGGAACTTAAGGTATTTATTTAGATTGAAATTATTGTGTTTTTTAAAACTTCTAACAAACATTTTTAGATAAGTAGTAGTGCAAAATAAATTTCCTCGTTGAGAGAGGGAACAGGGAACAGGAAACAGAACATAGGTAGAAATAATTTATAATTTATGGATAATATTCAAGATTCAAGATGTATCATAAAGTTTGTAATTAATTTGACATAAGCACTTAGCAATAATTATATATATGGAAAAAAATTATGGATTTATTTTCAACTATTTTTCCAGAGCAAATAGTGGATATAGACACACAACCTACTATATTTCGGTCAACGGAAAACAATCATCAAGAAGAGATTTGGTCAGCCCAATATGTACAAATTGATAATTTCTTATCGCCTGGAGAAAATCAGAAAATACTTAAATCAGTTATTGCTCAGGAATCAAAATTTATTCCGACAAAACACGGTGGTAAATTTGACTTAGAAACAAGGCAATCAAAAGTTTTACCATTATCTACAAATGATTGTAAATATATCAGTAAAAAAATTGATATTTTGCTACCAGATATTCTCACGAAATTAGGGATTAGTCACTTGTCAATTGACAAATTTGAAGGGCAAATCACAGCTCATAATGACGGAGATTTTTACAGAATTCACAAAGATAATGGTACTCCTAATCTTTCCTCAAGAAAATTAACTTATTTATATTATTTTTATTGGGAACCAAAATGTTTTATTGGCGGAGAGTTAGTTTTGTATGACTATAAAAAAGAGTGGGGAGTATATGTAAAAGCTGAAACATTTAAAACTATTCAACCTCAGAATAATAGTATTGTCTTTTTCCGGAGTGATTTTATGCACGAAGTATTACCTGTAGTTTGTCCTTCTCAAGCTTTTGTAGATAGTCGCTTTACTATTAATGGTTGGATACATGACAGTTTTGGCAGAAGTTAAAAAGATGGTGGAGGATAATAATACTAGAATAAGGAAAGGAGTTTGAAGTCTGTGGAAACTAAAGCAGACTGAGAGTATGCGAGAAATTAAAAAATATATATTTTTAGCATTACGATTGAGGACTACCTTTAAAAGTAATATAGCAATCCTAAATTATTTGTAATAAATCAAAATCAAAAAATAGATAAAAATCCTGAATCTCTTAGCTCCTTTTCCCTGTTCCCCCTTCCCTGGTCTCTTTTTCTAGGATATTTTTTCACAACCAAAATAGCAGGGTCATTTCATTCTAGATTTTGGCAATGAATTTACTGGCTTTACAGATAGCTAAAGATGCGTTGTCTAAAGCTGGCAATAAGGTATTCTCGTAAATATATAAAATGGAAAAGTT
>JASJEE010000170.1 GCA_030064835.1 Microcoleaceae cyanobacterium MO_207.B10
ATTCTAGATTTTGGCAATGAATTTACTGGCTTTACAGATAGCTAAAGATGCGTTGTCTAAAGCTGGCAATAAGGTATTCTCGTAAATATATAAAATGGAAAAGTTGAGAATGAAATAGCCCTGCTACCTCCCCATCTCCCCCATCTCTCCCATCTCTCCCAACTATATAATAAGTATTCAACCGGATTTGATATAAGTAGTGGATTAAAACATCTAAAATGCTGCGTTACTACAGATTGCTAAATCTCTTTCATAGTGTAAATTTAAGCCGTCTAACAAACTCTAATGGACTGTTTCAGCTAAAGTAGTGCATTAAAAAAGTTTGGGTGGGAGGTATTGGAAGAGGTGGGAGATTAATCAACCCAGAATTTAAAATAAGAGTGCAACATTTAAGATGAAACAGTCCACTACAATTTTGCTTACTGAATAACTGTTAACTGATAACTGAAATGACATCAACTATATACTAAACACAGCAAATAATTGAAACTATAAATTCAAATCTAAAAATTCACTAAATTTCTTCTGGATAACTGGTTTTTCTATAATTAGAGACTCTTTCCCATCTCCATTTTCATGATTATTAGCTCTAAAACCCTGCATTTTATTTCCATTAACTTTCTCTACTGGAGAGTGTTCTACTTGAAACACATTTGCATAGAGATTAGCAATAATTTGTTTTCCCCCTTGAGTCAATTCCAAATAATTAATAGCTGCAGGAATATAAGGATAAACTCCATTCCAATAAAATTTAGCATAACCGCGCCGTAAATCACCAGGAGATTTATAACCCAAAACCTTATTAGTACCTACTTCTTCAAATTCATAAAACAAAGAACTAATTTTAATTAGATAATTAGGGTCACTTAACTGACCAATTAAATCAGCCGCTCTTGACAACCCAGAAAAATTATTTCTATCTTGATGAGTTTCAGCTTCAGGAACAGGAAAACGAGTTAACTCTATATTACGTTTAATCTGTTCTGCGTCAATTAGTCGATGACCTCCGAAACGTTGATCTATAACTAGCTTACCCCGGTCAACGTGATAGGGAGTCAGACTAGCAGCAGTAGCACCGTCTGGCAAAGAAACCATTCCACCATCTATTCCTGTGGCATATAAACCCAATAATTCTTGATCTTCTTGGCAGACTCCTTTAACATAACCAATATCGTGACACAAAAGAGAAATAATATAATGTAACCAATCTTCAGGAGAGACTCCACCTTCACGAATGTGCTTACCGCGCAAAATTTCTTGCCCCACAAGAGTCACTAACATTGTGTGTTCAACATTGTGATATAAAGCATCACAGTTAGCAATATTTTCTAGAGCCATATTTCCTGCCCAGGCAATAATTTCTGGATAGTCTGGCTTAAACCCACCATAGGTCCGACAGTAACCAGCCTGTAGCTCTTTTACGAAAACATCTATTAAAATTTCGGTAGCATTAAACATTACAATCTCTCTGCACTCCAGTTATAAGTGTTTATTTGAAAATTTGTCAATTTGTCAATTTATTAACAACTTACTGTTCGACTTAATAGGAAGTCCAAATTTTAACAAATTATTTTTTTAGTTTGACTTTTATATGTATCTACTTAGTTTAAAATTAACAAAAATTTATAGCTTCGCCAAGATAATTTTTGAAAGAGGGACATAGCTGATTAGGACTTCAAGAAATTATGGACATTTAACTAATTACGGAGTTTCACTTAATTCTAGTATTTTAGGACACAACAACAGATAGGATTTCTATCAAAAGACATTTTTTCCTAGCAAAAAGGCAAGAAGCAGTAGCATAAAAATTGCTATAAACTAACAAAGAAGTTATTTAGGGGAGTGTTATGGTCTCTGGAACATCAGAACCTCTTTTTGATGGTACTATCGATGTATTTAATTTTTTTGTGCCAGTCATTGATGATTCAATTGAAAATGTTACAAATACATCAGAAATTTCGTTAAATCCAATATTAGGCACTGAAGATAACGACGAGCTTGATGGTACCTCAAGGGGAGATGAAATTATGGGTTTGGGGGGTCAAGACTCTATAGAGGGTAGAGCGGGAGGGGATAGAATTTTTGGAGAAGAGGATAATGATACACTGCTAGGAGAATCTGGTAATGATTCTCTACTTGGTGGTCAGGCACAGGATTATCTTTTAGGTGGCGAAGGTAGAGATACATTGTGGGGTGGTAGAGATAATGACTCCCTCTTTGGTGAAGATGATGCAGATACACTTTATGGTAATCAGGGTAATGACTCTCTTTCGGGAGGTTTAGAAGAAGATAGCCTCTATGGTGGTAAAGGAAATGACTCCCTAGATGGAGGTGAAGATGATGATACTTTATCAGGCGATCGCGGTGTTGACACTTTAACAGGAGGAAGTGGGGAAGATTTATTTATTATTAATGAAAATACGGGTGGTCGCAATTTATCAGATGCAGATATTATTATAGATTATAATCCTGACGAAGACGCTGGAATTGGATTGGCTGACGATCTTACTGAAGGTCAGTTAGACCTGATTGAAACAGTTGTAGGTGGGGGAGATAATGACAGTCCAGGTGTTGCTATTCGGATTGATGAAACTGGGGATGAAGGAGATTATTTGGCAATAGTGCTGAATGTAGAGGAAGGAGATATTGATTTTACAATTATTTGAGATAATCTCACAGGTAAATATGTAAGTGTCAAGCAAAATTAATTGTATATTTGACGATCAGATTCAATCAGGTAGGAATTTTTTTGACATTGCATAATTGCCGGATGATTTTGTCGCCCGATCATAAACCATAATCCCCGTGTCAGGCGAAATCATCCCAGTATTCAGCAACGCCATTTTTTTTGAGTCACTGCTCCCTGCTTCAAAATGTTAAATTAATTTTGCACAGGTACTTATATGTATACTAAAGATAATTATGCAAGGCTTTCTCAATCTCAACAAACCATCAGGTATGACTTCCCATGACTGTGTAGCAAAGGTGCGTAAGTTACTACACCTCAAACGTGTTGGTCATGGTGGAACTCTCGATCCGGCTGCAACAGGAGTTTTGCCTATTGCTTTAGGAAAGGTAACTCGGTTATTGCAGTTTCTCCGTTCTGAAAAAGCTTATCACGGAACAGTTAGATTTGGTGTTGTTACTGCTACCGATGATTTGGAAGGAGAAATTGTTAAATCTACACCAGCACCACAGTTAACCTTGGCTGATATTGAAGCATTGCTGCCTGGTTTTATTGGCAAAATTCAACAACTGCCACCTAGTTACAGTGCAATACAGGTGCAGGGAAAGCGACTTTACGATCTAGCACGTCAGGGAAAAACGGTTGAAGTTCCCACTCGCAATGTAGAAGTATTTAAGATAGAAATTATTGGCTGGCGAAATGGTGATTTTCCAGAAGTGGATTTAGCGATCGCCTGTGGTGCAGGTACTTATATTCGGGCGATCGCTCGCGATCTAGGTGCAGCTTTGAATACTGGAGGTACATTAGCTGCTTTAACTCGTACAGAAAGTAGTGGTTTTTCCTTAAAAGATAGTTTGACTTTTGAGGAAATAGAAATGCAGTTACAGGAAAAAAGGTTTAGTTTATTAGCTCCGGAAGTAGCATTAGCACATTTACCAAAAATAGATATTCTTGCTGAGGATAGCAAAAAATGGTGTCAAGGCCAACGTCTTGCTCTCGAAAGAGTAGGAAAAATAGAAGAGTATCAGGCTGATTTACCACTGCGAGTTTATCAGCAAGAAGATAAATTTCTTGGTATTGGAAAGTTAATTCAATCAGAGGCAGATTTATTTTTGGCACCTCAAATAGTGGTTAATTTATATTAGATATCTCCGGAAAAGAGGGAGTAGGACTAGGTAGGGGAGTAGGGAGTAGAGAGTAGGGAGTAGGAAGTAGGGAGAAATAATTGATATTTTCTGGATGATAATTGATTTGATGTTTTATTATTGGAGATGTCTATACTTTAATCTTGACAGCGGTTTTCATTTAAGTAGACCACGGTAGGGACGTTCCATGGAACGTCCCTACAAGGTTTTGGTTATGGCGATGTAGTTAATCAATTTGAAAAGCGCTGTAATCTAACATCTCCCCTGTTTCCCCAACTTCCCCAACTATATAGTCAACCGGATTTGAGATTATACCAAATTGATAAATGTTTGCTACAAATATTATCAATCTTGGGTGTAGGGTGTAGGGTGTGGGGTGTAGGGTGTCGTGAAATCATAGGAAAAAAAAAGAAAAAAGCTGGTTATAAAAGGGATAAAGTGGAAAAAGTTGATTAATTAGTTAATAGTTGAAGTTTGCTCAAGCATCACATTCTTTTTGGAAATTGATATTAGGTATTAGGTCGCAGGTAGGGAATAAATCTTATTTTTTATTAGACTAAAGTAGACTAAAGAGTAAAAATTTTCTCTCCATACCTTAGATTTAAGAATATCTAGCCAAAATGTTAACTTCACATTTGGTATAAATTGAGGAAAAATCACCAGGTTTGTAATTATGAATATTTTTCATAGGTCATAAAAAGAAATCAGCAAAATGGCGGATGGAAAACCTAGCTAGGGTGTGATTAGCAATTCATATTGTCTGTTTACTCACATAAAGGAACCAGAAAATGTACGAGAAAATCCTGATAACTCAAGCAAATAGTATTATAAATTCCGTATAACAAGCGATGACAAATACCAAGTAAATATTAAATAATAAAAGTGACATCTATAATCATGTTGCTGAATTAGTTAGTAGTTACAAAGTTAAATGTCAATCCAAATTTTCAAGGTGAAATAATTATGTCAGCGTCTACTATAGCCTATACTAAGCTGGCAAATACCCTGAGTATAGTCAGCCAAAAACAAGTTACTGGTAAGTTAGTTCTAGCTCACGGAAATCAAGAATGGCAACTTTACTTCCTATTTGGCCATCTACTTTATGCCAGTGGAGGAAGACATCCCACAAGACGTTGGTATCGAGCCATCAGTCAACATTGTCCTGAGTTAAAATTTGAAGTTAATCAACTTACAAGTAACCAACTCTGGGAATATAAATTTTTGCAGAAATCTATTGCTGAAAATCAGGTAAATTTAGCTCAAGCTAAAGCTGTTTTACGAGATGTTGCTGAGGAAGTTTTTTTTGCTATTATTAGTCAACCAGGTTTAACTAGAACCTGGCATCCACAGAAACATTCAACATCGCAAACTTCTCTGAGTTTACTTTTATCACGATTGGAAATTAAACAAGTTCTTGGTTCAGCGAAAAGAATTTGGAAATATTTGAAAGAGGTGGGTTTATGGCATATTAATCCTGACACTGCTCCAGTTATCAAAGACTCAAGTAAGTTATTGAATCAAGGAAGTTCTGAATCTTTTATCGGTGTTAATGAATTATTAAATGGCGACCGTACTATTTGGGATATTGCATTAAAAAGAAAAGTTTCATTGGTTTCGATAATTAGTAATTTATATAAATTTGAAACACGAAAATTAATCGATTTTAGACAGGTAGAAGATTGGCTTTCTCCCCCAGAAAGATTACGCTTGGTATCTGAGGCAAAGAGAAGCTACAAAGCAACAATTGCTTGTATTGATGATAGTTGTATTGTGGGTAATTTGCTGGAGAAAATTCTACAGCCATTGGGATATAAGATTTTAAATATTCAAGACCCAATTAAAGGATTAGCACTATTAGAAGAGCAAAAAACTGCCTTGATTTTTTTAGATTTAGTAATGCCGAAAGTCAGTGGTTATACAATATGTGATTTTTTGCGCAAAACTAGCACATTTAAGGATACACCTATTGTATTTTTAACCAGTAAAGATGGAATTATTGATCGGACTAGAGCTAAGTTAACAGGTGCTAATGGTTATTTAAGTAAATCTGATTGTCCAGAGAAAGTTGTAGAAATTGTTGAGAAATATCTGAATGTTGAAAAACCTAAAGCTTCTCCAATGAAATTTTTAGATGAAAGATTCTCCTTTTCATTTGTGCCTGTGGGAAACTAAAATTTTATCATCTATGAGTGGTTAATTATGACTCTAATAATATTTTTGCCCACTAGAAAAGAACTCCCTTGGTTTGTCAGTTTCTATAAATGGTTTATTGAATCAAAACAAATATGAAGTACCCCTTACTTTTGTTGTTAATAAGAGTCAGGGGTATTAAATTTTAAAACAGTGATTTTATAGTTACTAATTTAGTAATTTTAATAAAATTTTATAGACTTTATCGTAAAAATACAGATAAATTAGTAGTCAAAAATACTAAACTTACTCAAACAACCTTGAGAGGGTGTAAGCCTATAGAAATTAATCCATAGTATGAGTATACTATAAGATAATATAGTTAATAAAAATAGAAAGATGCTAGTAACTAATACAGGGTGTAATAAAATATGGAATGCTTTAGCTGTACTCAGCCAAAAACAAGCAACAGGTAAATTAATCTTAGATAACGGTGAACAAAAATGGCAGATTTACTTTTGCCAAGGACTAATGTTATACGCCACAGGTGGATTACATCAAACTAGACGTTGGTATAGAGCAATTAGCCAAAATTGTCGGCAGCTAAAATTTAATGCTAGTTTACTATCAAATGATGAATTATGGGAATATCAACTACTTAAACAAAGTATTACGGAAGGTGAAATTAGTCTCGAACAAGCTAAAGGAATTATCCGCACTAGTAGTTATGAAGTTTTCTTTTCTTTAGCAACTCAATCAGTTTTAAATCTTTATTGGCATTCTTATGAAAAATTAACTTCAGAATTTTTTGCCAATTTAGCATTATCTACAGCAGAATTAAAGCAAGTTTTAGCTGCTACACAAAAGCTTTGGGAACGCTGGCAAAAAATGGGTATTAGTAATATTTCGCCGGAACAAGCACCCATAGTAAAAAAATCTGTAAACTGCCAAAGTCGGGTCAGCACAGAATCTTTACAAGCTCTGACTAATAAATTTAACGGTCAGAATACTCTGTGGGATATTACTGCGAAAAAAAAGCAGTGTTTGGTATTAACAACTCGCACTTTACACCACTTTGTCAAACAAGGTTTAATCGAAGTTCGTACAGTACCAGATTTACCTTCACCATTAGAACAATTACGCTTAGTTTACTCTGCTACAAATCGTGAAAGACCTGTAATAGCTTGTATAGATTCTACACTAACAACTGGTAATTTTTTAGAGCAAATTTTGATGCCTAAAGGCTATAAAATTGAGAAAATTACTGACCTAATGCAGGAAATAGGGTTAATGGCTAAAAAAATACCAGAATTAATATTTATGGATTTAACTATAACTGATGTTGATGGTTATGCACTTTGTCATTTTTTGCGGAAATCTGCAGCTTACAAAGAAACTCCTATTATTATATATAGTGGGAAAGATAGTTGGATAAATCGGGCAAAAGCTAAATTAGCAGGTGCTACAGATTTTTTAAGAAAACCTGCAACTTCAAACAAAATTTTACAAGTAGTAGAAAAATACCTACAGCGTCAAGCCAAGACAGCTCAAAGTAAAAGCAAAAGTAATTTAATTATATCCAAATCTTTAGTTTTGGCTCGTTAATAGTTGAATAATCAAAGCCAGAAAAAGGAATAAAAAATAAAATAATCAGAGAATTTAGCCAAGGTTTCATATTTAGATTATCTAATAAACATAATATATATCATCTCCAGTCAAACAGAATTGCTACATCAGAAACCTAAAAATTTAACTAAATAGGTGGAATAAAAGCTAATGATATAGGTAAATAGAAAAGTACACTGTATCACAGAATTACCAATGACAGAATCAACACCGCCTAAAATGCGAACCGAAAGCGATAGCATGGGAAAAATCGAAGTTCCAGCAGACCGTTACTGGGGCGCTCAAACCCAGCGATCGCTCATTTATTTCTCCATTGGACAAGACTATATTCCACCAGAAGTCATTAAAGCATTCGCCATCCTCAAAAAAGCAGTCGCCCAAACCAACTATGAACTAGGTAAACTGCCAGAAGACAAAACAAAATTAATCATTCAAGCAGCAGAAGAAATAATCGCAGGAAAACTAGACGGCAACTTTCCACTGCGAGTCTGGATGACAGGAAGTGGCACCCAATGCAACATGAATGTCAACGAAGTTATAGCCAACCGAGCGATCGAAATTGCTGGCGGAGTCATGGGAAGCAAAAACCCCATACATCCCAATGACCATGTGAATATGTCACAGTCATCCAACGACACTTTTCCCACTGCTATGCACATTGCTGCAGCAGTAGTATTACATCAAAAGTTGCTGCCAAAAGTCAAAAAAATGCGGGATGCACTTGACCAAAAATCAGCAGAATTTTCCGAAATTGTCAAGATAGGGCGTACCCATCTGCAAGATGCAGTTCCTCTAACATTAGGGCAGGAATTTTCAGGATATGTGGCGCAACTGGATGCAAATTTACAACGAGTTACTAATACATTACCAGATTTATATGAACTGGGATTAGGTGGCACTGCAGTGGGAACAGGATTAAATACAGTCAAAGGTTTTGCCGAACTTGCTGCCAAACATATTAGCGAATTAACGGAACTGCCATTTGTGTCTGCGCCTAATAAATTTGCTGCTTTGGCTGCCCATGATGCAATAGTAATGGCAAGTGGAGCGCTGAAGACTTTAGCTTGTTCGTTACTGAAAATAGCTAACGATATTCGGTGGTTGGGAAGCGGACCTCGGTGTGGCTTTGGGGAGCTAATTTTGCCAGAAAATGAACCAGGTTCTTCAATTATGCCAGGAAAAGTTAATCCTACTCAGTGCGAGGCGATGACAATGGTAGCAACTCAGGTGATGGGGTATGATGCAGCGATCGCTTTTGCTGGTGCCCAGGGTAGTTTTGAGTTAAATACTTATAAACCGATGATGATTTTTAATTTGATTCAGTCGATTAATTTGATTTCTGATAGTTGTAATAATTTTACTGATTTTCTGTTAGTTGATTTGCAGGTAAACAGGAAAAAAATAGAGTTTTATTTGGAACAGTCTTTGATGTTAGTGACAGCTTTAAGTCCGAAAATTGGGTATGATAAGGCTGCCGAAGTGGCGCATTTTGCCCATGAGAAAGATTTAACTTTGAAGGAGGCTTGTTTGGAATTGGGTTATATTTCGGCGGCGGAATTTGATCGGATTGTAATTCCTCAAAATATGACTCATCCTTCGAGTTAGTAGGTCTAGTAGGGTGTGTTAGTGTCAGCGTAACACACCGAAAATTAACATTTATAGACCGATATAGATGGTGCGTTACATTTCATTAACGCACCCTACTGGACTTTGCTTATTTTAAAAATGTGGGTAGTTTCTGAAAGTTGAAATTATTTCGATTATAATACTAATTTATAATCAATACATTGTCTATTTTGAAGTTAGAAGGTATGACTACTACTTATGATGATATTTTTAGTGCCGCTTTATCATTACCACCAGGTTCAAGAGCAATATTAGCAGAACATTTGTTGAAAAGTCTAGATGCTGATTTTCAACAATAAATAGATGTTTTGTGGGAGATTGAGGCAGAAAAAAGAGTTGCAGAAGTTGAACAAGGAAAAGTTGAAATAGTGAGTCGCCAACAGGTGTTTAGAAAATTATGTTCTAGAGGAAAATAATGGTTTGCGACTTTCCGTCATAATAAACATATATAATTGAGTGATTGATTAGTATTCAGGAAAAAAATAATGAGGCTTCATTCCGTTAAGATTAAAAGACTTCGCAGTATAGAAGAAATTGAGCTTAAAGATTGTGGTGATTTTAATGTTGCCATAGGTAAAAACAATGCTGGTAAGTCTAGTATACTACTAGCAATTGATACTTTTTTTAGAGAAATTAATACCTTTTTAAAAATCATTAAAGATGGCAAAGATGGCAAAATAATGGCATTTAACTTTACCCTCAAAAAGGAAGTAGACTTTTTTAATAAAGAAACTGATTTACCCATAGAAATTGTAGTTACTTTCGGGCTTGACTCGAATGATAAAGAAGATTTAATGAAAATTATCAATGAAGCACCAAAAATAAAAAATCTTGTAGGAAATATTGAATATATTCAACAGCTTTTAGTAACTTTAAAAATTTTTCCTCCTCCCGAAAATTTTAGTTTAGTAACTAAAATTCAGTTAATTGGAAATTCTGTTGATGATATAAACGATGATAATGATACTTTTATATTAAGTATTGATGATAATGCAGCAAAGGAATTTTATCCGCAATTAGTGGAGCAGAATCAGCAACTTTTAGATGTTAATCAAATAAATAACATTATAAAAAAAGCAAGCAATATATGGAGTAAAAATTGGAAAAATAAAGAGAGTAACCATAGTTCTTTTTCTGAATTTAGTAAAGTTTTTTTTAAAGACTATATAATTAGCTCAAATATTATCAGGTCGCAAATTGCAAAAATTTACCAAGAATCACAAACTTACGAAAAATTCATAGAATCAACTATAACATATGTAAATTACCTTAAAGAAGAAGCACCAAAAAATATACGAAAGCTGCTGATGGAAGAAGAATTTTTAATTCTAAATCTAGTATCAAAACTGAAAGTAACTCATTTAAAAGAGGAACGTAGACCTATAAACCAGCATGATGCTCAGAGTTTTTTCAAATTGAAAAATACAAGAGGTCTTACAGAAAAATTCACTAATATTCAAGATATTTTTTCTTCCCTATTAGGAATTGACATAGATGCGTTTCAAGGAGAGCGTGGTCCAGAGTTAGATGTTGATAATTTTCTAGTAGAAGTCAATGGTTCTGGAATTAGAGAAGCTTTAAGATTAGTCCTTGATTTTGAGTTTGAACAGCCTGATATTTTGCTGATTGAAGAACCAGAAATTCATCTTCATCCTGCCCTTGAAATAAATATGATGCACTATTTAAAAGGTATTAGTTCTCGCTGTCAAATTATTTTAACAACTCACTCTACAAATTTTTTAGATACTGGTGAAATGCAAAATGTCTATTTAGTATCTAAATCAAATTCAACTCAAATTCAAAAGTTAGATATTCAAGAGGCAGAAACTAAAATACCTCAAGAACTTGGTATTAGACTTAGTTCTTTCTTTATGTTCGATCGCCTGGTATTTGTTGAAGGAAAATCTGATGAAGATGTGATTCGAGAATGGGCATCTAAACTAGGCGTTAATTTTAGTCAAGCTAATGTAGGTTTTGTAATTATGGGTGGGGTAAGAAATTTTGCTCATTTTGCCACAGAAACAACTTTATCTTTTCTGACTAAACGTCAAGTCAAAATGTGGTTTTTATTAGATAGAGATGAAAAAGAAGATTCAGAGGTTAGTAAGTTAGAAAGTCGTTTAGGAAATAATGCAAAATTAAAAGTTCTCAGTAAGAGGGAAATAGAAAATTACTTGATTTGTCCTAGTACAATCAGAAGGTTTATTCAGTCAAAAAAAGAATTGGAAGGAAAACCAATATATGAGTTACCAGAAATAGATGAAATTTTCAATAAAATAGAAGAATGTGCAGAAAAATTAAAACAACTTTCGATTGATAAAAGGGTAATTAAAAAACTACCTAAGCTCATTTATCCATCTGAGAAAAACTTACTAAAAGACCCGGATACTAGTACAATTGTTGAAAGAATAAATTTACAAATTAACAGTAATATTAAAAAGCTAGAAGAAAGTAAGAAAGATACAGAAAATATTTACAAAGAAATCCAGTCTGAAGTTGAAAAAAACTGGAATCATAAAAAGCTGGATATAGTTCCTGGTGACTTATTACTTGATGAAGTTTGTCAGATATATAATGTTCGCTTTAACAAAACAAAAGACGCCTCTCGTATAGCAGCTTTAATGGATAAAGACAAAATTGATTCAGAAATTTGCGAAATTATTAAAGAAATAGGTAGCAGTAATCAAATCTTAAATACATCCCGTGACTAAATTAAATTCAAATCCTGAGAATAAACTAACTACATATTTTGGCGTTGCTGAATGGTAATGATTTTTAGATTAAGTATCAACGTCAAACATAAGTTTTTCAATTTTACCTTCAGCTACTTACCATTACATTT
>JASJEE010000163.1 GCA_030064835.1 Microcoleaceae cyanobacterium MO_207.B10
TGGCTTTACAGATAGCTAAAGATGCGTTGTCTAAAGCTGGCAATAAGGTATTCTCGTAAATATATAAAATGGAAAAGTTGAGAATGAAATAGCCCTGTTATTTCACATCTATAGCAATCCTATTTAGGTCGTAATATTGAGGATAATGTGGGCAGTTTAGAAACTGTGGAAACTGTGGCAGGGTATATCGAATAAAATTCAACTAATTCTCATAAATAATACTATAGAAATCCTATTTTATTCGTGGCAAAAATCTTACTACTTTTTATGGAACTGGGAACGGGGAACAGGCAAGAGTTTCAGTTTTTTTATTTATTTTTTGATTGGTCAAAACCTATCGGCGGATTACTATAGATAAAAAAGATTGAAAATTTCTGTAGAATGCAGGTTAAATAAATCGGGATTTACTACCTATATTTATCATTTTTATTGAATTAATTCTCATCCTTACCTTCTTTCTTATCTCCATCAAAAGAAACAAATAATTTTCACCTACAACCTAAAACCTAAAACCTACGAATTTTGTACTTCATCAGTATAGGAATTGCTATATTTCCTTTCCACCCAGTCAATAATCACCTCTATTAACCCATCCAAAGTATATTCCTGAGCTTCTACATCCACCCTACCTAAAAAACTCTGACAACTTTGAGAAGTTTGTGGTCCAATAGAAGCAATACAAATATCATCTAACCAATTTTCTGGTAATTCTTGTTGATTTTCTCTAATTAAGTAACAAAAATTTTTTACCGTTTTAGAACTAGCAAAAGTCAGAATATCTATCTGATGATTCTGGAGAGCTAATAAAGCTTCAGGTACGATATTTTCTGGGCAACTAGACTCATAAGCAGCTACTTCTATTACCTCTGAACCTTGCTCATTTAACTCACTAACTAATATTTCCCTACCACCAGTTTCTACCCTGGGAAATAAAACCTTTTTTCCACTCAACTTTTCTGGAAAATTTGCCACTAAAGAATCGGCAACAAAATTAGGTGGAATAAAATCTGGAGATAAACCACGACTCCTCAAACTTTCTGCAGTTTTTTTGCCAACTACCGCTATTTTTACTCCTACTAAAGCGCGACTATCCTGACCTTTTTCTGTTAATCTTTCAAAAAAGTAATCTACTCCATTTGCAGATGTAAGAACTAACCAGTCAAAATTATTTATATTAGAAATAGCCTGGTCTAAATCATGCCAACTTGAAGGTGGAGTAATTACTAAAGCTGGCATTTCTATTACTTTTGCACCTTCTTTTTGCAGGCGATCGCTAAACTTACTAGACTGACCTGCTGAACGAGTGACTAAAATAGTTTGATTTGCTAAAGGTGATGTATTTCTTATTTTTGCTTCTGACTTTTCTCTAACCATATTATTTGGATATTGTAAATAATCTCGTAGCCTGACTACTTCTCCTACTATTATCACACAAGGCGACAAATATTCAGCATAAGTTTGTTGCACAATATCATCTAAATTTCCAATCCAAAGTTGTTGTTTTGGAGTTGCACAATTTTGGATAATTGCTACAGGCGTTTGAGCAGTTCTTTTATGTCTTAATAACTGATGTACAATCTTACTTAAATTTCGCGCTCCCATTAAAATTACCAAAGTTTCAATCTGAGATATTCTTTCCCAGTCTAATGCTTCTATATCATGGGCAGTTAAGACCACAAAAGCTCTACTCATTACTGTATCTGTCAGAGGAATTCCTGCTAGTAAAGGCGCTGCAAATGCAGAAGAAATTCCCGGCACAATCTCAAATTCACAGTTCGCTTCAATTAATGCTTGAATTTCTGTAGAAGCGCGACCAAGAATAAATGGATCTCCCCCTTTAAGTCTAACTACTTGTTTGCCTAAACGACACTTTTCTACTAACAAGTTATTAATTTCTGATTGAGAGATACTAGGTTTACCACCACGTTTACCCATCTCTATTTTTAAACAATTTTCTGGTGCTAATTCTAAAATAGAGTCATCAACTAAAGCATCATAAATTAATACTTCAGCATTAGTAATTAAAGAATGTGCTTTGACGGTTAAATATTCTTTACTTCCGGGTCCAGACCCAACGATATATACTTTCATTTCAGTTATTAGTTATCATAATTAAATCCAGATAATTATATATCCAAGTCATTGCTACTGGAACGGAGTGGAAGGAAGCAATCTTAGAGGATTTTTGAGATTACTTCCTATTGCCGTAATAACAACTTTTATCCAGATTTGATATTAGTTAATCTCTCCAATTCAAGTTACTTTAGTTAGATAGTGGGAGTTGTTTATATTCCACTACCAGGAATGAGGATTAATTTTCAATCTTCAATTTAAAATCTAAAATCGTTGCTTTAGGTTGGGGTGAAGCGCTATCCTTTCCCAGGAGTCCGATCCTCGATATTCTGTTAGGGTGATACCTGTGCAAGCATAAGCAACAGGTATTAGGTTAATGGAACAAAACAGAAAGCCTAAAGCCAATTTCAGCACTATTGATTTTATGTTTTTCATCACTCAGCTAATTTTTGATGCTCTACAAAATAAGTATTACTATTTTATTTGTGAAAAATACAATCAGCAGTCATGCCTAATTTTTCCATTCCACAATCATCTCTAAATCAAGATTCAGTAGATAAAAAAATGTAGAAATGTTCAGTTACTACGACTTTTCCTAAAAGCAGGGAGATTTTAATCCCTCCCAGTATTATTAATGATTATAGATAAATCCCCTAAATAGAATAGTTTTACTCTCATAAAAAATATTATAAATTCTTACTTTCTAGCCCCTAACCCCTAATATCAAATCTGGTTGAATACTTACTATATAGTTGGGGAAGTGGGGGAAGTATGGGGGATTGTAGATTAAAGATTAAAGTATAGTTATAAACATATATCGCAATCCTCAATAGGTTCTGATCAATCAAAAAGTAAATAAAAAACTAAAACTCTTACCTGTTCGCCGTTCCCTGTTCCCTTTTCCCTAAAAGCCATTAAAATTTTGTACAGGACTCAAATAGGATTGCTATATTATATAACCGGATTTTATATCACACCTAAATCAAATGTTTAAGTGTTTTTTTAGCTCAAACTTAACCCGTTCAAAAACACCCTCCCAATCATCTATTTTTTGCTGACGAAATAATCTCATTGTTGAATACCAAGGAGTATCATTTCTATCTAACATCCATCTCCAGTCAGGAGCAAAAGATAACAAAACCCAAACCTGTTTTCCCATCGCCCCTGCTAAATGTGCTACTGCTGTATCTACTGTAATAATTAAGTCAAATTTAGTAATCATTTCAGCAGTATCAGCAAAGTCATTCAACAAATAACTTAAATCCTGAATATGGGAATTTTTTAAGGTTTCAATATCTCTCTCTGGTATCTGTTTTTGAAGACTATATAAACTCACTCCTGATAAATCTTGTAAACTGAGAAAATTAACTAAAGAAGTAGAACGGAAACGGTCATTTTTTCTTGTCGCACTACCTGCCCAGACTATACCAATTTTATATGTTTCTAATTCAAATTTTTCTGGATTTTGCTTTTCCTGAAACCACAAATAAGGAATTTTAGCAGGTATGGTATTTAAACTAGTTCTCAAAATATGAGGTAAACTCATAAGTGGTGCATAGACATCAAAATTTTCTCCACTATTTCTCCATTCTACTATTTGATCAATACCAGGAAAATTTGCTAATAATCTTAGTAAAGCTGGATAACATTCAAAAGTTACATAACCACCTTTTTCTTTTACTAAAGGAGCATAACGAATAAACTGTATTGTATCTCCATATCCTTGTTCAGCACAAAGTAATATATTTCGCCCTTCTAAGTCTGAGCCATCCCATAAAGGAAGTTTGTGGAGATAAAAATTTATTTCTTTTGTTTGCCATCGCCATTCATATTCAGCAAAACCTTGACCAACTTCACCTTTTAGTAATAATGTTGTACCTAAATTTAAGTGAGCTTTGGCAAATTTTGGATTTATTTCGATAGCTTGTTTATAGGAAGCGATCGCCTCGTCAATTTGATTTTTATCCTGGAAAGCGCAGCCTAAATTAAGATAAAAATCAGGATTTTGAGGATTAAAGTTTATAGCTTGTTGGTATTGAGAAATAGCGATATCTAATTTATCTTGTTGTTGCCAAGCCAAACCTAAATTATTATAAGCTTCTGCATAGTTTGGTTGAATTTTTATGGCTTGTTGATAGTAGGAAATAGCAGATTCTAGTTTGCCAATTTGTTTTAAAACAACTCCCAAATTCAAATATGCTTCAGAAAAATCTGGTTTTAAAGTACTAGCTTGATTTAGGTGAGTAGTTGCTGTTTCTAATTTACCAATTTGTTTGAGGGCAACTCCTAAATTTAGATGAACTTCTGCCCAGTCTGGTTTTAATAGAAGTGCTGTTTCCAAATTTTTTATTGCTACTTCTAATTCACCTTGTTGATAAAGAACGATGCCTAAATTATTGTAAGCTTCTACATAAGTATGATCTAGTGCTAGAGATTTTTGATAATAGGAAATTGCTTCTCTTAATTGACCTTTTTTCTGAAAACTCAAACCTAAATTATAGTTGGTATAAGCACTTCTAGGTCTGAGAATAAGTGCTTGTTGAAAATGAATTATTGCTGAGTCTAATTTTCCCTGACTTTGAAGAGCTACACCCAGGTTATTATGAACATCAGCAGTAGGTTTAAGACTCAGTAGTTTTTGGTAATTAGCAATTGCTTGTTCAAGTTTTCCTTCTTGATGGTAACTAATTGCCAAATCTAAATATTCTGAAAATTCTTCAGCTACCTTTCTTGCTGGTTTAGTTAATTTTTTTTTCTGTTGTTTAAACTTTGATTTTCTCCTAGTCATAGATACTAAAACCTAATAGCAATTATCAATAATTGGTATAGCGCTACGCGCTAGGGAATAGGGAACAGGGAACAGGGAACAGGGAACAGTAGACTCTTAAAGAATTGCAGGATTTATAAATGTCAAGAGCCAATTAACATAGTGCTATAAACAATCCAAAAATACATAAATAAATACATAAAACAATTCAGATTCCTACATCTATAAATTCCTATTTCTCTGCTCTAATTCCAAAATATTTTTTGTACAAACAAAATATGATTACGACAAAAGACAAGCTATGGGAAAAATTAAATATTCTAGGAAAAATAGTTTCCAAATAAATTGATAAAAATCAGCGATCGCTCCTTGATTTTGCAAGTCTACTGTTTGACTACGCCACCACATTATAGTTAAAGCAAATAAATGACTTATGACCAAAAAAATTAAATTAATATTTTCCAACCAAACTATACCCAGTATAATCATACCGAGATAGCAAATTGTTAATACCCATCTTGCTAAATTAAATACAGTTAATGCACCTAATTTTATTGTGAATGTCGTGATATTATATTGACGGTCTCCTTCTATATCTGGAATATCTTTAAAAATTGCAATAGCAAAAGTGAAAACTATCACAAACAAAGTTAGCGTCCATACTGTGGGGGGAATTTCTGGAATTATCAAGCTTTTTTGGAATAGAATTATTTCGCTTACTCCTGTTATCCACTGATGAATATCTCCTGAAAATTCATCAATTTTTTTTAATCCCCAAACACAGCTAAGAAACAACCCTATATTAACAATTACTCCCCGGACTGTAAAAATACATAATGCTGCCCAAAAAGGAAATCTTTTTAATCTAATAGGTGGCAGAGAATAAGCCGTCCCTATTGCCAAACTTATACCTACTGTCCCTAAAACAAACGGTCCGCCAATTAATGCTAAACTTAAAGCCAAAATTCCTGCTATTGTCACAATTACCTGGCCCGAAAAACGAGAAAATTCTCCTGCAGCTATAGGCAAATTAGGTTTATTAATTTTATCTATTTCTACATCTTCTAACTGATTCAATCCTACTATATAAATATTTCCACACAAACAACTAACCCAAATTATTAATAATAGAATTAAACTAGAAAAAAACAAATATTGATTAAAATCAGAAGAGCGATCGCCTATAGCAATCATATACAATCCCAATACACTTAATGTTGTACCAATAATTGTATGTGGACGTGTAAATTTCCAAAAACTATAAAGCCATGGGACATATTTTTGAACTAAGTTAGTTGTCATTTTTGCTTGTTGATAACGCGAAATTTCTCCCATAACTACCTTGAATTTTTTTGCTCTTAATTATGTATATAAATCAGGAATCAGATGTGAGAATTGAGATTTTTATGAAAATTAAGATAATATATCTATCATATTCAAATGATACATTTTTTTGATTTCTGCTTCTCTGTTCCTTGTTCTCTGTTTCCTGTTACCCTTTGCCTAAAATTATCCAATATCTCACACTTAAATCATATAGCTATATAATCATTTTTATATTAATTTGGCAAGCGATTAATTTCCTGATTAGAGCCAAGTACAATCATTGATGTTCCTTTTTTTAAGATTGTACTTGACCGCGGATTAATTGTAAAATTTTCACCTTGATCGCTGACTGCTAGTAAATTTAAACCATATTTATTCCTTAGTTCCAGCTCAGTAATAGTTTTACCATCAAATTGGTCTGGCACCATAATTTCTACAATACTATGATCTGGATCTATATCAAATTGATCGAGTATTTTAGGTTTACTGAGTAACCTTGCCAATTCACAACCCATTTCTCTCTCTGGAAAAACCACATGATCTGCACCAACTTTTTTTAAAAGTTTCATATGAGTTTCAGAAGAAGCTTTTGCTACCACAAATTTTACTCCTACTTCTTTGAGATTAAGAGTAGTAGTAATACTTTCAGCCAAATAATTACCGATAGCTACAATTACTGTATCAAAGTCTAAAATACCAGCTTGTTTAATTGCATTAATTTCTGTTGAATCTAACTCTAGAGCATGAGAAGATATTTTATCAGTTAAAGCCTGATTTACTCTTTTTTCCTCTCTATCAATAGCTAATACCTCATACCCTAAATTATGTAGAGTCGTACAAACTGCTCGACCAAATCTTCCTAAACCAATTACTGCAAATTGTTTAGTTTCAGGCCGTAAATTTTGAAAAAAGTTCCAAGATGATAAATTCATTAAAAATTTAAGCGTTATACCTCTACTTTTATTTTTATAGCAAAGACAACGCTACCTCCTAATTAAAGATTTGATTTGAAAATTTTACCAATAACTCAGATAATTATACAAATAAATTTTCCTCTGGATATTGAACAGCACTAGGATTTTGTTCAGAAAAAATAGTTGAAACTAATAGCAAAACACTAACCCTGCCAATATACATTGTGATAATTAATACTAATTGTCCAGGAATTGTAAAATTAGAAGTAATACCTGTAGACAAACCCACTGTAGCAAAAGCAGATACAACTTCAAATAAAATATTAATTAATTCCAAGTTTGGGTCAGCAAATGCAACTAAAGTAGTGGCAACAGCCACTAATAAAGCTGATGCAAAAACCACACCAATAGCTTTAATAATCACGACAAATGGAATTTTGCGCTGATAACAAAGCACTTCCTCCCTGGCTTGAAGAGCAGCTTTAGTGCTATTAAATAATATTCTAAAAGTTGTGGTTTTAATACCTCCTCCCGTACTACCCGGACTTGCGCCAATAAACATTAAAGCAATTGTGATAAACAAACCAGCATCGGTCAAATTTCCAATATTAATAGTATTAAAACCAGCAGTTCTAGTAGTAACAGATTGAAACCAAGCAGCGATTATTTTTTGCCCCAAGTTTAAATTGGCAAAAGTATTAGGATTATTAAATTCAGCAATAAAAAAAGCTATTAAGCCAAACAATAATAGCAAAACAGTAGTATTAGTAACCACTTTAAAATGTAGAGTAAAAGTCCGACAAGCTTGCCTTCTTTGCCAACGGTCTTGAAACCACAAATACATTTCCATAATTACTTGATAGCCCAATCCTCCAAATATAATTAAACCCGTAATTACAAAATTGAGCAAAGGAGACTTAACATATTCAACAAAACCATTAGAATATAAACTAAAGCCAGCATTGTTAAAAGCATTTACACTATGAAAAACAGAATACCAAAGACCTTCTTGAAAACCATATATAGGAACAAAGACCAACAACAACAACAACAAACCAGTTATTTCAAATATAATTGTTGTCGCTAAAATTGACTTAATCAAAGGCTCCACACCTGCTAATCCCACCTGTTCCAAAGATTGCTGAAGAGCGACTTTTTCTTTAAGACGAAATCGACGACCTAGTAACAACAAAAGAATAGTAGTAGCCGTCATATAACCCAAAGCTCCAATTTGAACTAAAACTAACAGAAATAACTGCCCCCAAAATGAATAATAAGTACCTACATCCACAACTGACAAACCTGTTACACAAACAGCCGAAGTTGCTGTAAACAAAGCAGTAACAGGATGACTCCAATTTCCATCACTTATAGAGATGGGTAACATCAGTAATATAGTGCCAATCAAGATGACAGCAATAAAGCTTTGACAGATAGTTCTAGCTACAGCCATTTCAATTTTTTAGTGTGTATATTTTTGAGAGTTTCAGTTAGTTGTTTGATGACAAATAACTTATACCAATTAACGCTTAATAATGACACAAATAGTTATGCTCTGAAAACATAAATAATTGCAGCACTTTTCAAGTAAGTGAGGGACTCCAGTAGAATAATACCAAATTTCAAAAATTTTGCGAGATTTTATTGGGTGGCAGCAGAGAAGAGTGTGGAAGGAAATATCAAATAGCATTCAACAGTTAATAATTAATAATTAATAATTAATAATTAATAATTAATAATTATCTCTCTTAAGACATATATTCTTGACTACAAAAATGTTTTTTATTTTTTAGCCTAAATATAGCAATCCTATTTGAGTCGTTGACAAAATTTTAATGGCTTTTAGGCAACAGAGAACAGGCAATAGCTTAAGTATTTTTATTGAATTTTTGATTGCTCATAACCTATTTAGGTCGTAACATTTTAGTAGTAGTAAAAAATCATAATACAGAAGCCATGGTTGATAATTTACAAGCATTCCAGGTAATATTTTTGATTGTTAGAGACTGTTTGTAAAAGGAATATTAAATCCAGGCGTAGGGTGGGGAGGGTGAGGCTCCAATAATTATGAATCCTAGCCAAAATTTAAGTTTCCGCACCCCACCCACCGAACATTAAGCACTTCTTAAGTCTTAATCTTTGGTTTACAAACACTCTCTTAAAATTGTCGCAACCAATTTAGGATTACTATAGAAAGATTTAGACCTTAATCGCTAATCAATAATTATTAATTATTCCAGAATAGATACTTACTAATTCATAATTGTCAAAAAGGTGATTTAATTTGACTAATCATTTAATTGTTAAAGTTTCTTTGAAATCTAACATTATTTTTAGTAATTAGTATACCGCTACGCGCTAGGGAGTAGGGAGTAGGAAATAGGGAGTAGCAGACTTTTAAAGGGTTCTAGGATTTAGAAATATCCTAACCAATTAACGTAGTGCTATATTCATAGCATTTTGCTAAAACAATTCTATGAATATAGAAGATTTCAATTATTCAGTAATAATTGTGGGTTTAAGACAATTGAAACTGTTTAGAGTAAGTAATATGTTTTAAATTAGCTGTTTTTACCCAACCCCTAAGCCCCCAAAATCCAACCCCTACACTCAACTATTTGTAAAATTATTATTTTAAATTGGTAGAACCAAATACGGTTCAGTTAAGGATTTTTTTGTAAATTTGTAACCTGCAAAAGCCTATCCTGACGCAGGGCTATTTCGTTCTAATTTATGACTTTTTGTGTATTAACGAAAATATCCCTTTTCAAGGATTGAAGGTTATATCAACCAATCTCTAAAAGCTAGTAAAATCCTCACTTGATTCTAGAATGAAATAGCCCTGATCCTGACGTTGCCGAACTGACAAATTTTCGTCTTATCTAAACTGTATTACTATATAACCAAATTTACTAATTATTGGATACTCAATACCTCATAAACCAGCAATATGCTCTATCAAAATTTCTTGTCAGTTAAATATTTCAGCTTTGTCGCCATAAACAAAACCCTTTAGGGACATTTTATGGAATCCTCCTCAAGTGGTCTACCGAAATCAAAACCGCTGTAAACTTTTGACATGATAGCTGAGACTTTTGCATAAAGCTATAATTATCCAGGAAAATCAATCCGGGACTTTACTCCATCAACAGTCATGAGCTCAACCCTAATAGAACAGATTCAACAATTTTATGATGCTTCGTCCGGTCTCTGGGAACAGGTGTGGGGTGAACATATGCACCACGGCTATTATGGGCCAAATGGTAACCAGAAAAAACAGAGGCGACAAGCACAAATAGATATGATTGAAGAACTACTTCAGTGGGGAGCTGTCAATCAACAGTCAAGTTTTTGGCCTCCAACTTCTATCCTGGATGTTGGTTGCGGTATTGGCGGTAGTAGCTTATATTTAGCAGAAAAATTTAATGCTAGTGTTACTGGCATTACCCTTTCACCAGTTCAGGCCAATAGGGCTAAGGAACGTGCTGAATCAGCAAACCTCAGTCAACAGACTAATTTTTTAGTAGCCGATGCTTTAGAAATGCCTTTTGCTGATGCTTCCTTTGACTTGGTGTGGTCTCTCGAAAGTGGAGAGCATATGCCTAATAAGATAAAATTTTTGCACGAATGCTATCGAGTGCTGAAACCTGGTGGAAATTTAATTATGGCTACTTGGTGTCATCGTCCTTTAGATAGTCCTAATGGACAACTAACTGATGATGAACGGCAGCATCTGGCCGAAATTTATCGGGTTTATGCTTTGCCCTATGTTATTTCTTTGCCGGAGTATGAAGCGATCGCCGAAAAGATTGGTTTTCAAGATATCTGTACTGCCGACTGGTCAACTGCTGCTGCTCCTTTTTGGGATGTGGTAATTGAATCAGCCTTTGACCCTAAAGTGATAATTAACTTACTATTAAGTGGTTGGACTACAATTGAAGCAGCTCTTTCCCTGGAACTAATGAGCCGTGGTTATCAAAGAGGGCTAATCAAATTTGGTTTGTTGCGAGGGAATAAATAGTGAAGTACCCAACCCTACTCCGTTGAGGGTGGGGCGCGCCTTTGCTCAAGGCGTAATCGTCTCTTTAGGCGTAGATTTGGATGCTTCCCACCCTATTTTTAGGTCATAAAACTGAAGCAAATTTTGACAAGCGTTGATATCTCTATCGTGATCTACATGACATCCTGGACAAGTCCATTCTCTATCTTTTAGCCTCAAATCTTCTTTAAGATACCCACAATTAGAACATCTTTTAGAACTAGGAAAGAATCTATCTACTCGTTTAATTTCACAACCGTAGATATCTCCTTTGTACTCTAAAAGGGTTAGGAATTGCCCCCTGGCTACGTCACTAATTTGCTGGGCTAGTTTTCGATAGCGTAGCTCCTCCGCAGGAGGCTTTTTGACCATCCCTTTGATGTTTAAGTATTCACAACTAATAACTTGGTTTTCGTTGGTTAGCTTCAGACTTATTTTGTGTTGATAGTCTAATCTTTGGTTAGCAACTTTCTCATAGATTTTAGCTACTTTCACTCTAGCTTTTTTTCTATTGTGAGAATCTTTGGCTTTGCGATTTAACCTCCTTTGTCTAATTTTTAACCTTCTTAATGAACGTTGGAAATAGCGAGGATTCTCAAACTTTTCAGGTTTATTAGTAATACAAAAATCTTTAACTCCTAGATCCATCCCAATCTTATCACCATTCAAAGGGGCTTTTGGGATATCTAAGAGATTGTTTGTAAAGAAAATATAAAAAGGGAACAGGGAAGACTTAACTCGGAACAGGTAATAAGAAAGAAGAAATCAAGATAACTATTTTTCACTTAAGAATCTAGGG
>JASJEE010000164.1 GCA_030064835.1 Microcoleaceae cyanobacterium MO_207.B10
TTGAGCAAACTTCAACTATTAACTAATTAATCAAGTTTTTCCACTTTATCCCGTTTATAACCAGCTTTTTTCTTTTTTTTTCTATGATTTAACCACACCCTACACCCCACACCCTAAACCCAAGATTGATAATATTTGTAGCAAACATTTATCAATTTGGTATCAGGAATAGAGTAGAGAGAGGAAACTCATGGAAAGCTTCAAATATTAATCTATGATTTTCTCTCTGTTCCAGATTTATCTATCAATTCTCCTCATCCTGACTGGAAGACAACCATGATAATCTGAACAATTTCTCATCTTCCAATTACCGCCATAATTTGACTCAACATAAAAAGTATCGGGTTGATAATTAGGGTTTCTAGCATTACTACCAGGATAGGTGGGTCTACTACCTTTAAGAATATAACCATTAGCATTCGGAACTATATTCATTTGTTGTTCGGCGTAGATTTTTTTACCATTAGGTCCTGTGATACCAATTTCAAAAAAGAATGTGATGCTTGAGCAAACTTCAATTATTAACTAATTAATCAAGTTTTTCCACTTTCTCCCTTTTCTAACCAGCTTTTTTCTTTTTTTTTTCTATGATTTAACCACACCCTACACCCCAAACCCAAAACCCAAGATTGATAATATTTGTAGCAAACATTTATCAATTTGGTATGACATTGACAATCATGGTGCCGAAATTTCCATCCATTTTCAAACGACCTTTATGTAACCATCCGTTAACTTTCCATCGCAAATTCCATGTTCCATTCATACCTTCATTTATCACATCTGGGATTACACTGCGTTGGGGTATTGGTTCGGCAAAAGTAACTTTTGCAGGAATTATAGTGGCAAAAGATAAAGCAGTAGCGGTTAAAGTAACTAAACTGAGACTAACAATTTTTTTGAGGTTAGTTTGAATATTCATCTAAAGTTCTCCAGAAATTAATTGGTTTATTTCTTTCTGTTTGATACTTCTAAGATGAAACAATAACTTCGGGATAAAAATTACCTATATAGACAATTTTTACCTCACCCAAAAAGGTGAGGTAACTCAAACAAACTACATCAAATTAGGACATTTAAAACTAACCATTCCTAATCTGACATGAGAACCATCTTTGAGAATAGCCTCTAACAAAATTTTTGTTTCTGGCGCAAATTCCAGAACTTCTAATTCTCCCCAAAAACCACAATTTTGAGCCTCTGGAAATTCAGGATGAATTTGACCTACATCTGGACGATGTAAATTAGCAGGAACTTCCCGCAAAACTTTACCAGCAGAAATAAATTCTACTGTTACAGGTGGAGATTTTTTTCCAACTACCCACCCACCAATACAAATAGAACTAATATCTTTCTCAACTCCTGGTTTAGGTAAATCTATAGAGAATCCTGCTATTTCTGAATCTTTTTCATAGAAAGAAACAGCAACTTCCACATTTGTTTTCAGCCTTAAACTAAAATCTTCTTTCTGTCGAGTTAGGTGAGGGTTATAACAAGGGTCTTCATCAATTAAATACTTCCACCTTTGCTTCATATTCTGAATTTCTTGTTGGAAGCGACTTTGTTTTTCTCCGGTATTTTCTACTCCCCGACTTTTAGATTCGTGGTGATATAAAACCGCATGAGGTAGATAAATATTTCGATAACCTTTGTGTACCATTTTTAAACATAAATCTACATCATTAAACGCCACGGCTAACTCTTCATCAAAACCTCCCACTTGTTCAAAAACTTCTCGCCGACACATCAAACAAGCGGCAGTTACAGCAGAATAATTATTCACAGAAATTATTTGACCATTATATCCAGCATCAGTCGGAGAAAAACCACGATGACTATGGTCTGCTACGCTCCGCATTCCTAACACAACTCCGGCGTGTTGAATTGTATTATCTGGATATAACAATAAACTTCCTACTGCTCCGATTTTTTCCCTTTGAGCTTGCTCGACCATTGATTCTAACCAATCAGGAGTTTTGACTTCTGTGTCATTATTTAAAAATAGGAGATAATCACCTTCTGCTTTTTCTACGGCATAATTATTAAGCTTGGAAAAATTGAAAGGAATATTCAGTTCATAAGATTTGAAACGTTCGGGTTGTTTATTTTTCCAAGCTTCAATAATAGATAATGTTTCTGGTTCGTCGCTGCCATTGTCAATGACTATTACTTCATAGTTGGGATAGGTTGTTTGAGTAAATATTGACTCTATACATCTATCTAAAATTTCTCCTAAGTTTCTGGTGGGAATGATAATACTGACTAGCTTTTTCTCTGGAATTTGATAACGAATTTGATAAAAACCTGGATGCTTGGGAATATTTGTAACTGTTCCTATTTCACCCCGTCTTTCTAATGCTTCTGTTAATGCTTTCTTGTTTGTTTCTTCTGAAATTGTCTGATTTATTTCTACCCCATTTTCAGAGATTCTGCGGTGATAAAGCACTTTGGGAATGTGGAATATTTTATCTGTTTCTTCAGTTAACCGTAGAGCTAAATCATATTCATAACTGCTTTCATATCCCGCTCGAAAACCGTTCAACTTTTCGATTAATTCCCGGCGATATATACACAAATGACCTGTATACATTCGAGATAAAAATGAATCTGGAGACCAATCAGGTTTAAAGTATGGTTGAGTTAATTTTCCTTCTTTAGTTAACTTATCTTCGTCTGAATAAATCATCTCTGCTTGGGGATATCGATTTAGTAATTGCACCATTTCATAAAGAGCATCTGGTGTTAAGACATCATCAGGATTTAAAACTGCAACAAAATCTCCTGTGGCTAATGCTAAAGCAGAATTTAAGTCTGTGGCAATATCCTCATTGTCGCTCTTGAATACTAATTTTATTCTGTCTTTTTCCTGTATATTTTTTGGGAGTTTGTCACTAATACAGCAAATTTCCCAGTTATAATAAGCTTGATTTAAAACTGATTCTACTGTCTGTTGGAAAAATTCTCCTCGTTGGTTTTGCGCTGGGATAATAATACTAATTAGTGGCTGGTATCGGAGAGTTTCTATAATTTCCGAAATTTTGGCTAATTGTTCTGGTTTTGGTAAGTTTTCCTTCAGCCATAATTGATAGATATCTTGATTTTCAGAGGTATATTCTGGAGATTTACTATTAACCGAAGATGATATATCTAGAGGTAATTTTTTGAGTTTTGGTTCCGTTACTGGTGAGGGTGGAGAATCCTTTAACTCAGTCTTTTTTTTTGGTAATATCTTTTCTAATTGAGCTTGGATTTCTGCATCCTCTGGATTAATTTGTAATCCGGCTTGATAAAAGGCGATCGCTGCGTGATTTTTACCTTTTTTTACTAATGTATTTCCTAGTTGTAGATAAAGTTTATGGTCTTCTGGTTTAATTTCTAGGGCTTTGTGATATAGCTGTTCATTATCGGGATTATTTTCTATTGCTTTGCCATACCATTTCATCGCTTCATCTAAATCTAATTCTGCTCGTTTTTTCAGAGCATCTCCTAATTTTTGATAAGCTTCTGGTAAATCTGCTTTTAATTCTAAAGCATGACGGTAAGGGTCTATTGCTTCCTGCCAATTTCCTGCTGCCCATAAAGCATTTGCTAAATTAGTATAAGACCAAGTAAAATCTGGTTTTAATTTTATTGCTTGCCGATATGGTTGAACAGCTTCTTCCCATTTCTCTAGTTTTAATAGACAGTCTCCTAAGTTATTATGAGACCAGGAGAAATCTGGATTTAATTCTATTGCTTTACGGTAAGCTGCAACAGCCTCTTCCCATTTTTCTAGTTTTTTGAAAGCATCTCCTAAGCTGTTGTGATACCAAGAATTATCTGGTTTTATTTCACTAGCACGTTTGTAGGCGGTAACAACTTCTGACCATTTTTCTTGTTGGGTAAATATTTCTCCTAGTTTTCCGTAGGGTATATCAAATTCTGGATAATTTTCTGTGGCTTGATGGTAGGGTTTTATTGCTTCTTCTATATTGCCTGATTCTTGTAGAGATGCTCCAACTTTGTAGTAAATTTCTCCAATTTTTTGTTTGATTTCTGTGTTATTTGGTTCTAGTTGTTGAGCTTTTTGGTAATTTTGCAAAGCTGATTCTATCTGACCTTGTTCTGATAAAGTGTCTCCTAGTTTTTGATAAGCTGTTACAGAATTTGGATGAGTAGATATGACTTTTTGATAACAAGCTACTGCTGCTTCCGAGTCTCCTTTTTGAATTAAAATTTCTGCTAATTTATAGCTAGCTTCTACTAACTGTGGCTTTAATTGAATTGCTCTTTTGTAACAAGCGATCGCCTCTTCTAGTTTCCCATTTTCACTGAGACTATTTGCCAGGGATAAAGATTCTTCTGCTGTGGCTTTTCCTGGTTCTATTTTTAAGGCTTGATATAAACATTCGGCTGCTGCTAATGGCTGATTAATCTGAGTATAAATTTTCGCTAAATTGCGATAAGCTCCAGCGAAGTCTGGCTTAACAGAAATTGCTTTCCGATAATAAGATATTGCTTGTTCCCACTGTCTTTGTTGAGCGAAAATGGTTCCTAAATTTGCATAAACTTCTACAAAGTCTGGCTGAATTTCTAATGCTTTCTTGTACCAGTCTAAAGCTTCTTGTAATTTACCCATTGCTTGGAGAGCATTTCCAATTATTTTATAAGCTTTTGGTTCTGGTTTAATTTGAACAATTTGCTGACTAATTGTAATTGCTTGTTGCCACTTTTTCTGGTTGATATATGTTTCCGCCAACCCCATGTAAGTTTCAATATCTATAGGAGGAATATTCGCTTGAGTAGGAGTACCATTTGTTTTTATTTGTTCTGAAGCTGCAATATTGTTGTGATAATTTATCGGATTATGATTTAAGCTACCTACTAGAGTATCCCTTGGTTCTAAATTTCTTTCAGATATTAAATCCTGTTGATTAGCTGAAACTAAAGTATCTACTTCAGAAGTCACTATTTCTGTATTTTTTATTCCCATTTCAATAGCTCTTCTCAGACAAATAGTAGCTTCTTCCAATTTACCTTGTTGTTTTAAAGCTTCTCCCAAATATTGATAAGCTTCTGGCAAATTTGAATTGAATTTAATTGCTTTGCGGTAACAAGATATTGCCTCATTTAAACGACCAAGTTGAGATAAAGTCTTACCTAATTTAAGATGTTCTTCTGGAGTCGCTTGTTCTGGTTCTATAGATAAAGCTTGATACTGACATTCCATAGCAGATTCTTGATTACCTAACTGTAACCATACTTTTCCCATATTTCGGTAAGCTCCGGCAAAATATGGTTTGATTGCTACAGCTTTTTGATAATATGATATGGCTGCTTGCCACTTTTTTTGTTTGGCATATAAACTGCCAATATTAGCATATACTTCTGGCCAGTCTGACTGTATTTCTAATGCTTTTTTATACCACTTCTCTGCTTCATCTAATTTACCTTTTGCCTGGCAAACATTTCCGAGAGTTTTATATGCAGGAGCATAATTTTGTTCTATTTTTATAGCTAATTCGCAGGAGGCGATCGCCTCATCGAATTTTCTTTCTGCTACATAAGTTTCTGCTTTTTTATGAAAATTTTCGGCGGCGCTTTGTGGAGAGTTTGTTAATGCCATATCTGTCATTCAAAATTTGATAATTATGGTTAAAGTTAAAACTTAAAGTTCTTGCCTGCAAAAGTCAAAATCAATTTATGAATTTGACTGAGACAAAATAATTTGAGAATGTCTGAAGCCAACCTCTAACTAAATATAGTTTGTTGTTAGTTTCTCTAGGTAAGTAAGTTTTAGAAACTTAGACTAATACCAGTTCACTTAAAAAATGTCACAAATAATTGTTCAACAATTAACAATTAACAATTAACAATTAATAATTACCTCTTCTAAAAACAAAGGGAATTTACCTTTAAATATTTTTTTTGATTTTATCCCCTTAAAAGGGGGAGGATTTCAACCCGAATTTTTGAATTAACAATTATTAACTATCAACTATCAATTATTAATTCTTCGGTAACTAATGAAATGAAAGAATAAGTTGAATTTACTCTTAAACAGAGCTTTCAAGTTATTAAAATTTCACTTCTGACTTTTCTTTTGTAAGGGCGATTAGCTAATCGCCCTTACGGAATTCTGACTTACCCGTGAAATGGTATAATTATTCCCTGTTTCTGATTTTTCAATTGTTATTTAATTTTGTATTTTCCTCCATTAAACCTATTATTAGACTTGTTGCTTTATAACTTAAAAAATCCCCAAAAGCTTTGTTCTGTAAGGATTATAGCTATTGGCAACTAAAAACGCTGAAGATTATTGTTCTGTCTAGATTTGAGCGATTTTTTACCTCTATTTAGCGACAACTCTATTATATTTATTTAGGGCTTGCTGATTAAATCTAAAAGCATTGATAGATAAAGGTTTGAAAATTTTTAGGTCGGGAACAAGTGCAAGGTTTTCAGCCCAAAAGGTTCAAAAAGTTAGCATCTACTGGCTCGCTAGGGCAGAAAAATTAAGGGATAATTATCCTACTACCTCCTCTATAACTTACATTTATCCTGACTCCTACCTTTACCAAAATACTTTTTCAGCAAACCCTATTTAGAGTAAAATTTTCAGGTTAGGAAAATCGATTAAAGCCCAAAAATTATGAATTTTATTTATCAACTTAACCAATAAATTACTCCAAAGACGGTAACAATTATTTTGATTAAACTTTAAAGTTTAATTCTGAATACCTAATACTTTCAGGATTTGATTCAGTGAACCTAAATTCACCAAAATATCTTCGGTGAGAGAACTTTCATACATTAATTGTCTAATTGGATAACAACTAAATGCTTCCCCAATCAGGTAATAATGCTCAAGCCCCAATAGTTGGCTAATCTGCCAATAATAGTATCTGATATAGTGGGGAGAAAAAAGTTCGATTACTTTTGTCTCTGAATTACAGAATACTATATTTGTTAAACCACTTCCATGAGGAGCAAGAATAATTTTAGCATGGGCAAAAGTAGCAATCTGATTTTCCCAAGACATTGACTCTGGAGTTACAGTCACAAACCCCACTTTTTCCAATGTCTCTCGTACTTCTGCTTCATTTAAAACTCTCCTATATCTGGCATTATCTCTACTTACATATATTCTTTCTGGGTAACTTGACTTAGATAATATTTTTGCTGTGAGAAATACTTGTCTAAGAAATTTTAATCCCCAGGGTTGTAACCATCCTAAGTAACTAGGAAAGGAGGGTACTACTAAATGTTTTGCTTGAATGTAGGGATGGCGATCGCTTGCCAGAATTTTATTTTCTGGAATTCCTATGGTTTTTAAGGTTTCCTGTTGAAATTTTTGCTGATTATTGTTAACAACAAACCAATCTATTTCTGTTAAGTTTACTCCCCGTCGGAGTATTTCTATTCTAGGTAGTAAATCTACTATCCAGTGAAAATAAATGTTTCCTGATAAGCTAGATAATATTGCTACTTTACCATCTATTTTTTCTAAGGGTGGTAGCTCTTCTAAAAATACTTGATGTTTACTTTGGTCATGTTTGTCGCATCTTGGTAATGGGGATGGATATTCTCTTGATATGTCTGCTAATAGATAATTATCTGGTGTCATAATAGCTATGGCATGACATAATTGCCAATAGCTTTTTCTTGGCATTATCCATGCTTTCCCTGATGAGATAGTTGCGACAAATGTAGGATTTTGAGTGGCTTTTTGTAGTTGGGAAAAGGTAGATATTTGATTATTTTCTTTCTTATTTGTAGAAATATATATTCCTTGACCTAAGTATTTTGGTTCAAACAATTGGTATATTTCCCACAGGCATTTTGCACAGTTTAAACCATTACATTCTGGTCTTTGGTTTTTATAGGTTGGTGTGATTTTAAGGTATTTTTCTTTTTCCTCTGCTATTAATTTTTGCTTGATTTGTTTATTTTCTTCCGACTCTGTGAAAAATATTTCCAGATAATTATTGAGATTTTTGTCAGTTTTTAAAATCCAATCTTTGGTGTAATAATATAATCCTTCAAGATTTTCTACTAACTCGCCTTTGTGTATTACTGTCAAAGAATTTTCCCTAGCTGTTTGACTTAAATAAATATTTTCATCTTTACCGTCTAATTCAGATTTTAATAATACAACTTTACTGTAATAATCTATTGCCGATTTCCAATTAGATTGGATTTCCTGAATTTTACCTAATTCAAAATAAAGCCTTGCAGCTAGACCTCTATTTATCTGATTTTCTACTATTTCTAAAGCAATTTTGTAAACAACAATTGCAGCGTTTAATTTTTGTTGTTTTGCTAAACTTTGACCGATTTTATAGTAAGATTCTGCATCACATGGGTAATATTGTAAAGCTTTTTGATAATACTGTTCTGCTGCTTCGTATGAACCGTCTTTCATTGAAACATTGCCTAAATAAACATATATTTCTCCTAATTCTTGAGTATACTTATGATTATTTATGTGATTGTACTTACTGTCTTTTTGTGATTTATTTATAGATAATACTTGAGGATGATTTTGAGAATCCCCTATTACTTGTATGTCTAATTTTTGCAGTTTTCTTAAGAACTTAACACAAGCAATTTTAGCTAAATCTAGTTCATCTGTATTTTGATTTATATAAGGAACCAATCTTGTTTCTACTAACTGGCAATAAGTATTAACAAACAAATCATTTACAACAACTTTTTGAAAACAAATCATTGCCTCTTCAACTCTACCTATAGTCATTAGAGAAAAACCACAATCACTGTAAGCTAGAATATTATCTGGTTCCTGTTCAATAACTGTTTGAAAACTTTTTATTGCCAATTCATGGTGATTAATACTTTGTAATGCTTTGCCTAAATTATAATGAGCAAGTGCTAAATTAGGGTCTAGTTTGATAGCCCGATTATAAGTGGCGATCGCTGTTTCTGGATTTTTTTGAAATAGGGCATGACCTAGATTATTATATAGATTTGCTGCATCTGGTTGAATTGAAATTCCCTGTTGATAAACTGATATTGCTTCGTCTATGAGATTAATCTGAGCTAAAATACAACCTAAGTTATTGTATGCTTCTACAAAATCTGGGCTAAGTTTAATTATCTTCTTATATATGTTTATAGCTAATTGATAATTACCTTGTAGGTTGAAAATGATACCTAAACCAAAGTAAGCATTTATATAATTAGGGTTTAAATCAATAGCTTGTTGGTAGAGATGAATTGCTTTGTCTAAATCCCCAGATTGATATAAAATGTGACCTAAATTATAATATACTTGAGGCCATTTAATTCCTAGCTTGATCGCCTTTTCGTATTGACTAATTGCTTCTTCAAACCATTTTTGCTGACTATATAAATGGGCAAGATAAGCATGAGTTTCTGGTAATTCTGGTTCAATTTCTAATGCTTTGGTAAAGGCAAACATCGATTGTTGAATGTTGCCTTGGGTTTCCCATACTTCCCCCATAATTAGGTAAGCTTTAGCACAGTTTGGTTGTTGTGCCAAAATTTGCTTACATTTATCTAATGCTTGAATTAACTTGCCTTGAGTCAAGCATAATTTTGCTAACTTGAGAGACTCTTCTATGCTCATCTGTAGCTAGCACCAATCAATAATAAATTTAATAAATTTGAAAAATTTTCAGTTTTGTTGAGGAAAATTAGTTGAGGTAACAAAAAATTTTAATTTTTTATCCCCCCTGTAGAAATAGGGGGGTTAAGTTAAATTATGAGTTGGGGTTTTACCCATGTTTGAAACCCGAATACTAACAGGGAAAGCAAAAAAGGTATCTATACTAAAATTAACCCTGTGTTTATAGCTGGGTATGTTTGGTTAGAAGATTTCAAAAACTTCGTTGGTAACGTCAATAAATGGCTGGACCCTGGCAATTTGCTCTTCATCTCCTGCTGCTGGTGTTGGATTATAGTAGATAAGACCACTATTGGGGTCATAAATAATTACCTCTGTTGTTCCGCTACTACCCTCAGGGTTAAAGTCTTGAATCACAGCAAACAGATCGGATGGTAGACTTGTAGCACCTGCCAAAGCTTCAAAACTACCAGGCCCAGTAGTATTAAGTCCGATCCTATCTCCTGCGTCAGGATTAAAGTCGGTCAAGGTATCTGTTCCATAGCTTCCATCTTGGTCGAAGAAGAAGAAGAAGGTGTCAGCTCCTTCGCCACCTGTTAACAAATCATCGCCCCTATCGCCTGAAATCAAATCATTACCAGCACCACCATCTATGGAGTCACTATCTTTACCAGCAAATGTAGTATCATTGCCGTTACCACCTTCTAAGAAATCAATTCCCCGATTACCAAAAGTAAAGTCATTACCTTCACCGCTTGTGACTATATCGGCGCCGTTATCTCCATATATTAAATCGTTGCCACTTCCACCTTCGATGGTGTCATTATCCTTACCGCCCCTGATAGAGTCGTCTCCTTCACCACCAAGTATAGAGTCGTTACCTCGGTTACCATTAATACTATCACTGCCAGTTCCACCAGCAGCAGTATCATCTCCCACACCACCAGATATATTATCATCGCCTCCTCCACTAGCTAGCAAATCATTACCAGCCAAGCCAGACATCTCATCTGGGCCATCACTTCCTGGCAACCTATCTTCTCCAGGAGTTCCTATAGTCCTTCGGCCTCCTCTCTCGTTTGTTACATTAATTGATGGTTGGGTTTCAGTACCCTCTGGAATAAATACTCTGGTCACTTGCTTACCTCGTTTTTTACTATTTACTATTGTTGATTTATGTGTAATTTGCTCAAAGAGCTAATTTTAGATTCTGTATAGATGACCTTTTCGGTTTAGTTATATCTTCTTTTCCGGGAAAATTCAACCCTTGTGAATTTAAGACATCACAATGATCATAAGAGTTCCCCAGAAGTAGACTATTGCCTAATTCTATAATTCCTATTTCCAGCAATTTGGCCAGGAAGTTTTCTGCTTAAACCGATACATTTTTGAGAAATTTTTGTTAATGTACTATTTTTTTGTGGTTTGGCATCTTTAGTTTGAGAGTTAATATAGACAAATTTTCTTTAGTATCTAAATATGGACGTATCACAGTCTACCATAGTCTTGTTTATTGTCAATTGGAAATTTACGGATAATTAAAGAATTATATCTTACATAGTTAAGGATGAAGTATTAGTTTCTATGATTTTGGGATTAATACTAGCAAACTTGGGAAAAATGCTATTAGTAAGACTTTTGTGGATTTTTTTGGGGAACAAAATATTTGTTTTTTTCGTCTTTCCGGAGACTTAACTATCTTGTGTCGTTTTATAGCAATTCCCAAGAAGCGTGAGGTACAAAATTCCTTGGTTTTAGGGAACACTTAACTGGGAATAGGGAATAGGGAATAGGGAATAGGAACAAATAAAAATAGGTGTACCTCATTAGGCTGAGAAACGCTATACACTACAATCAACTCTTAAATGAAATTTGTAAAATCAAATTTGCGAATAATTTTTCAGTGATATTACAGAGGTTTTTATCGGCGTATTGTTAAGCCAAAATTATCAATTTAAGTCTGTTGAATTTATGAGTTTTACAAGGGATTAATTTTTGCCTGAAAATCAAAAAAAAACTAAGTGTATAAAAATAATTTAGTCTAATTAGTCTTTGATTTAATAAAGGCTTTAAATAATTAATAAAAACAACGACTTAAATCTAGATAAAGATGCCAAATATTTATTGAATTATTGGAGGTAAACTAGTTTTGATTTATCTGTTAGAGAGTGTTTGTAAACCAAAGATTAAGACGGTCAGAGTGCTTAATGTTCGGTGGGTGGGGTGCGGAAACTTAAATTTTGGCTAGGATTCATAATTATTGGCGCCTCACCCTCCCCACCCTACGCCT
>JASJEE010000165.1 GCA_030064835.1 Microcoleaceae cyanobacterium MO_207.B10
GGTTTTAGTTATGGCGATGTGGTTCATCAAGAGCGAAAAGCGCTGTAACTATTTCCCACTCCTCAATAGTATTTAACTTAAGTCGTTGATCGATTCGGTGATGTTCAAACAGCTTACCGTTAATCAAAAAAACCATTCCCATACCAGGAGCCATACCATGATTTAACGTCAAACGTTGCACAATATTAGACCCTGGTAATTCTGCAACTGGTAATAATTTATCAGGTAAAGACACTGATTGAACCCGATCACCATAACTCAAAGTAGCCAATACCTGGGCAGAATTATTACCAGTTTCACCACCCATCATACCACCACCCATCATACCCATCCCTACAAGATTATAGGGAAGATTTAAGAAGCGATATTTTCCTGGCGAGCGATCGCCTTTGATCAACAACTCAACCCGCTCTCCAGGAGTCAAAAGTACCTCCCTCAACTCAACTGGTTCAGAAATAGCACCCCCATCAGTAGCAATTAAATAAAAAGGATGTTCCTCCAACCGCAACCGATAAAAACGAGAAATAGAAGCATTCAGCAACCGCAACCGTAATAACCCACCTTCAGGAATAGATCAACTAGGATTAACTTGACCATTCACCGTCACCAGTTGCCATTCCCTACCAAACATCATTGACATACCAGGATACATACCAGCCCCAATATCAAAATCTTGCAAAACCAGAAATTTTTCCTCAGCCTCCCGCACTTCCGGAATATTATCCAACTCCCCACGCACCACAAACAAACCCGCCAAACCCCCAAAAACTTGGTCTGCTACTAATCCATGCAAATGAGGATGATACAAAAATGTACCAGCACGGTGATTTTTGGGAATACTAAACTCATAAGTAAATGATTCCCTGGGGGGTATTTCCAGGAAAACATTATCAGCATTACCAGTAGGATGAATATGCAGACTCTGATAATGTAAATTCGTCGGTTGGGGCAAATTATTGGTGAAGTGAATTAGCACTTGATCGCCAGCCCGAACTTCCAGCATTGGGCCAGGAATGCGCCCATTATAACTAAACAGATTAGCCTCTTGACCCCCCACCAAAACTCTGCCCGCTGCTACATTCAGAGAAATATCTAATAAACCGTTACTGCTAATATAACGTTCTGGGGAACTAGATTTAACCTCAGATTGGCCATCAGCATATTTGGAAAGGAAAATAGCTGCGGTAGTTGAAGTAGTTAGGGCAATAAATTCTCTGCGCTTCATAGATATTCTAGATAAAATCGTTTACTATGCACATCTATTTTTGACCCTCCAGTCTACTGGAATGTCAATAATATTTAAAGAAAGAAAAGAAACAATATTAAATAAGGAGGCTGAAATGCGTAGTAAACGCTCCAAACCCTGGATTCATCGTAATTCCCGTTTTATTATTGGTAGCATTGCTACAGTAGGTGCCATCATCACTGCTTATCTGGCGATAAAAAAATTAACCGGAGGAATAGTTGCTTGTCCTGTGGCTGGTTGTGATAAAGTGCTTGAAAGCCCTTATGCAGTGGTTTTTGGCTTGCCCTTGGCTCTGTTTGGCTTTATCGCTTATGCTGGCATGGGTACGATGGCTGTGGCCCCTTGGTTAATTAACCCTGATTCTCAGAAGGAATTACGCTCTAAGTTAGAAAATTGGAGTTGGCTGCTAATGTTTGTGGGGGGAGTATCGATGACTCTCTTCAGCAGCTATCTAATGTATTTGATGGTATTTGAGATTAAATCTCTTTGTATTTATTGTATAGGTTCGGCGATTTGTTCCCTAGCTTTATTTATTTTGGCATCAATTGGTCGTGACTGGGAAGATATCGGACAGTTGGTATTTACGGCAATAATTGTCGGAATGATTACTGTAGTGGGTACATTATTAGTTTATGCTCCGATTAATAGTCCTAATGCTGGTCAACAAAATATTTATGGAATTACCACTACTTCTACTCCAGCAAAAGTAGCTTTAGCAGAACATTTAACAGAAGTTGGAGCAAAAATGTATGGTGCTTATTGGTGTAATCATTGTAAGGATCAAAAGCAGTTATTTGGTCAAGAAGCTGTTAGTAAACTTAGTTATATAGAGTGTGATGCTAATGGCAAAAATCCTCAGCCTAATTTATGTACAGAAGCAGGTATTAAAGGATATCCTACTTGGGATATTAATGGTAAGTTTTATGAAGGTCTAGTTTCTTTAGAAAATTTAGCTAAATTATCAGGTTATCAAGGTTCTACTAATTTTGATAATCCTTAGTATTTATATTTTTACTGAGGATTAAATAAAGCTTGATTTTGATTTTCAAATAATAGGAAAATTGTAGTGGACTGTTTCATCTTATATGTGGCAATAGATTTTAAATTCTGGGTTGATTAATCTCCCCCCTCTTCTCCCACTTCCCACACCTACCACACTTTTTTAACTTTTTTAATGCACTACTTTAGCTGAAACAGTCCATTAGGGTGCGTACTTACGGCTTAAATTTAGACTCTGAAAGAGATTTAGCAATCCGTCGTCATGCACCATTTTAGATGTGTCGATGTGTCAATCCACTACAATTAGGGTCTGCTGAAAAAATTGGTTGGTAGGGGTAGGAGACGGGGACGCACCAGACGCGGAGATGGGGGGAACAGGCGAAGGTTTTGGCCATTTTATGTGAATAAATTTTCTGGAATTTCAGCAGCAAATTTTCGTATTTTGAGGCCAATAAGAGCCAATAATATCATGTCCGGTTGAATACTTATGATTAAGATAGGAGGGGAGCGGGGGAGTAGGGGAGTAGGGGAGTAGGGGAGTAGGGGAGTAGGGGAGTAGGGGAGTAGGGGAGTAGGGGAGTAGGGAAAATAGAAAGATTTACTCTTGAAGCAAGAGGATAAGTTTTTTCATCACGCTCTTATCCGGACATGATATAACTAGGAGATAAATTGAAGATAAAAAGCTCGAAAAGCCTTAGTTATCCTAACTTTTAGCTTGATTCAGCCAGCCCCAATTAGTTGCTTATGAGAATTAATAGAAAATTAGGTTAAATCGAATCAGCTCTTATTAGCCAGAGTGCAAAAAATTCAGAATTATATCGCCTCCTGAAGTAAGCATTCAGCTATTAGCAGTCAGCGCTTCCCTGGGGGATGCTACGCTTACCAGCAATCAAATATTTACCTAAATAGTTAAAGTTAGCTGATGATGTCCGCTGTTACCCAGACTTTTAATTATGGCACTACTTCAATCTTAATTCATCCTCCAAATGCCAAAAACGAGGAACGCTGAAAGCTAATAACTGAGGGCTGAATGCTTACCTCTGGAATTCCTTCTGACTCCTTATTTAGCAACACCAATAAAGGGCAGATTTAATATTATGCAGTTTCTGTAATCTTCTTGTTATTTAGTTTCACTAATACCACACCTAAAACTATAATTAACACTAACACAGGTAGAACCCATAGCCATAATTTTTGAGATAAACTTTCTACTGAATAAATAGTAGTTGTTCCGCTTACCTCATTTGTTACTACTAAAAGAGCTTTTCCAATCGGACTATTTGATGGGTCTATAAATAGTAATCCTTCCGGTCCTAAATCGCCAGCAGTACCCATACTAGGGTCTCCTAAAAAATTACGATTGTTGACATAATCTACAAAAAACGGATTATTAGGGTCGGTAACATCATAAGTCATAACACCACCAATTCTTTCTAACCCAATAAAAGCATAAACTCTATCACTTATTGTTCCGATAGTAACTCCTTCTGGTTCCGGACCTTTATTATTACTCTGACGATCAAAGTTGTTTTTACTACTGTTGGAGTTAAAAAATTCAGGAAACTTTTCCGCAGTTATTTTTTCAAAATCATCCCCACTATCAAACACCAAGTTTCCCTGATTATCCCAGATGGAAAATGAACGCCCTCCAAAAGTATAGAGCCGCTCATATACACAATTTTCTGTACAATTACTATCAGTTTTACCTAGAGATTTAATCACACCCAAGTCATTAGGAATTGATTCTGAAAAAGCTTCCGATTTTAGTTGCAATTTTTCTACTAATTCATATTCCTTATAGTCTCCATACTGTCTTGAATCTCCTTCATTAGCAGTTACTAAATAAGTGTCACCTTGAAATGTATATGAAGATATTGCATCTGGTTGATAAACACCGAATAAATTTTTGTATGAAGCTAAATTAATTTTACCATCTGAAAAACTAGCATCTATTTTGTACTTACTATAATCTTTGAACCCTAATCCTACTAATTTTTCAATTTTACCTGTTTCAATATTCAGAATAGCAATAGCATTATTTTCCTGTAATGTTATCCAAGCAGTTTTTGAATCTTCTGAAACTGTAATATATTCTGGTTCCAAATCTTGAGCAACTGTAGCATTTGGTCCTGATATTTTAATACTATTATCCAGTGTTGCTGTGTTAAATTGACTAAAATCTGCTGTAGTAACTTGAGGATTTTTAATCCCATTAGAAATATCAATAATACTGACAGAACCTTCAGGGTCAATACTGTAATCTTCGTTAGGTTCACCTTCGTTAGCAACCAGCACTTTATTACCATCTGGTGTAAATTTCACCATATCCGGTAATGCACCCACTGTTACTGAATTTAATAACTCTCCTTCTGGATTAAAAAATAAAATTTTACCTGATGTTTGAGCAACTTTATTTGCTACAGCTACAGCCAGAATACCATTTTTATAAGCAATACTATTAACTGCTCCGCCATCAGAATTTACCTCTAGATTTCCTAAAAATAAGGGATTATTTGGCTGTTTAATATTTAAAATATCTACTTTATTTATACTGCCATTAATCACAAAAAGTCGCTGATTTATTGGGTCATAAGCTGATATTTCTGCTGAAGACTGATCAAAAATACCTGTAGAATATGTGCCTAAGAGTTCTATTTTCAATTTTGGTTTTGTTGCAGATGCAGCTATCAATAAAAATGCGATCGCTAATAGTGCAATCAATGAAAAAATCCTGAAAAGATTAGATTTAGCCATAAACAATAAATCTGCTTTTTGTTGTTATACTAAGTTTAGTATCAATAATGTAGCAAAAATTTTGCTAATCAGTATAACTATAAAGTAAATTATTTAGGAGATAAAAAAAGCCATTGCTGATTTGTTTCAACATCAGCAATGCTTGATTAATTGTAGTTTCAGTTGATTGGGATTTTAAGGGAATATACCTAATTGACATCTCCAGGGGTTGAAACACCCTGGATTCTGTGGTTATTCCACCGCAAATGGGATAAATCCACATTTGCTTTAAGCCTGTCAACAGACTTCTAGTCTCCTCGCTCGGGATAGACAAAAATCTAGCTGTGAGCTTACTTTCAGAGTGGTTTGACGAGCGCTGGTGGGAGCAATCTTCTCGCTGCTCTAGCTGCCTGCTTGCTTTTCGGGGGGAATGCTACGCTTGCCAGCCGTCGTAGGAAATCAAGTCCCCGTCTCCTGTCCGGCTGAATTTCACCGCCAAGTGCGGTCATGTCATGGCGACAAACCTTGTTCCTTATTCCTCTAGTATACCAGTAGTATAACAGACTTTTACTCCGGGTTAAAACCCGCGTGTCGTTATTTAACCAGGGGATAAATCTTCCGGGAACTTTCCTCCCGTTATTTTTTAGGTTTTCTTACTCTTGAGTAGTTTTGCTCTTACGCTTCAGTAAGAATTTTCCAGCCGCACCAAATGCCAATAAACCAAAAATTGTACCTGGTTCTGGTACTGATGTCGGGTCAATATCATAAATGGTAGTTGTACCACTTACCTCATTAGCTACTACTAACAAAGGTTTAGCTGTAGGACTATCTGCTGAACTAATAAACCTTAACCCTTCTGGGCCCAAGTCTCCCACTGCTGCTAGCTGTTCGGCTGTTGGAGCTGGGTCTCCCTCTTCATCTACATCAAATTCCACTGAGAAATCACGGTTATTTGTGTAGCTGATAAACTTAGGAGCTAAGGGATTACTAATATCGTAGGTCATAAAACCGCCAATCCTTTCTAAACCAATGAAAGCTAGAGTTTTATCGCCTACCATACCGATAGTAAGACCTTCTGGTTCCGGACCCTTGTCATCACTTCGATTGTCAAAGTTATTCTCATCATTATTTGAGTTAAAGAAATCACGAAATAAAGGTGAGCCAGCAATAATTTGTTCAAAAGCATCACCACTATCAAACATTAAGTTTCCATTTTCATCCCAAATCGAAAAAGAACGAGCACCAAAGGCATATAATTCATCGAAGTCACCATCACCATCTGTATCACCCATAGTATTTGTGACTCTCAAACGCCCTAATAATTCTTCTCCCTGTAATTCCTCTAAAGTAGGGTCAAGATCCAGGTCTTTCACTCTTACTTCTTCACTAAACCCATCATAGTCACGGGCATCACCTTCATTGGCTGTAACCAAGTAGGTTTTTCCCCCTACTGTATAAGCAGCAATCTCATCGGGCAAGAACATCCCCTTTAGAGGGTAATTGCGAATATTAATTTCATCATCACGATTGCTGGCATCTAAAGCATTACCCGGTAGGCTATAATCTTTAAAACCAAGGGCAACAACATCTGTAAATTCACCAGTTAAAAGATTGAGTATACCTATAGCATTATTTTCTTGTAATGTTACATAAGCTGTTGTTCCATCTTCTGAAAGAGCGATCGCTTCTGGCTCTAAATCTTGGGATACCGAAGAACCTGGGCCAAATATCCGTACCCCTTCTGCTCGCAGTTCGTCTATTTTGTCATTGAAAGCCTGAAAGCCTGCAAATTTTACATCTGCATCCGTTAGACTATCCACCCCACCGGATACATCTATAATACTCACAGAACCTTCTGGATCTATTGTATAATCATCACTTGGTTCCGCTTCATTGGCCACCAGTAACTTACTGCCATCTGGTGTAAATGTGAGCATATCTGGTAAAGCACCTACTGTTAGTTGATTTTTAAAATCACCAAAAGCATCAAAAAATAATACTTGGCCTGGATCTGTAACTGTCTCACTTTCTACCGCAACAGCAAAGAAACCATTACTATAAGCAACACTGTTAACTCCGCCAAAATTGCCATATAAACTTAAATCTATACTATCGAATGACGGTATTGGATTGCTTGGGTCACTAATGTTCAGCACGTCTAATTTCAAACTACTGTCATTAGCAATAAATAGATTTTGGCTTGTCGGATCGTAAGCTGTTATCCGAGCAGCACTATCATCGAATATTCCCGTAGAATATGTACTTAGTGGTTTGATACTAATAGCTGTACTGGGTGCTGCCATCATGGCGATTGCCAAACTTGATTGTACAGTTGTTTTTATCAGTTTTTCTAATACATTTATACTAGTTTTTTTATATTTACCCTGACAGTTTTTCATTGATTATTTTTCTCCTTAATTTTGTCAGTTATTATAGTTGGTAATGTAATTTCCTTAATTTTTTTAGCAATGTCATCTAGAATTTGCCAATTAACAGTTTGGGTTTTGTATTTTATTATAGATGTATAACTTTCTGTTGAATATCCCTGGGTTATTACTTAAATAAAAAGAACATAATATACTAATTTGTATTAAGGTATGATATATGATACTAATTAGTGATATTATTTATATGTGAATCTATGTTATTTTTAAATTACAGGTTAAATTAAGAAAGTTTAAGTTAGGCAAACCCAAATTATCTTAATTGGAAAATTATTCTAGTATGGACACATTAAATAATGACATTACTACCTAAAAATATGCAATGGTTTTGAGGAAACTTCACTAAATCTTTATATAATCAAGTATTAATCTTCAAGGAATCTTTACAAAACAGCAGATATAATTCCATATGATTACCGATTGGCGACAAAAATGAGACAAACATACCTCTGAAAATCTTGTTAAGATAGTTTAACTGTTAGATAATTTCCTAAAAAGTGAGGCTCAAAGTTAACACAGTTAGGGCATCTCATGTTAAAAGGCCAAAAAGTAAATTAACATTAAATTAGTCAACTCCAAGGAGTTAAGTAATCGGGCTACATTCCCGCTCAAGACCCATAGCTGAATATATATTTCTCTCGCCAAATAAAAAATCAATCCTTAAAAAATTTGGCTGAGACGAAGTTATCGCCAAGAAATTAGTTAGTTAATCTTATTAAAGTTAATCAATACAAAATTAATCGAGAGGCGGATAAAATGTTGCGCAAGCTTTTTGCAAAAGTAGCACTATTGGGTATTGTCAGCGCCTTGGCTGGCTGTAGCTTTGAATCAACCTCAGCATCAAGCTCAAGCCCAGATCAGTTAGCTACTGTTCAAGATCAAGCAACCATCGTTATAGCTGATATATCCAATAATCCTTCAAAAAAGATTAAACGCTACCAACCTTTAGCAGATTATCTTGCAGAAAAGCTAGGTAAATTTGGGGTGGAAGTTGGCGATGTCATGGTAGCTGAAGATTTGCCAGAAATGGCCAACTTACTAAAGTCAGGGGAAGTAGACATCTATTTCGATAGTCCCTATCCAGCTATGATTATCAGTAGTCAGTCCAATGCTGAACCAATCCTACGTCGCTGGAAGGGTGGTCAATCAGAATATTATACTGTTATCTTTACCATGAAAGATAGAGGGATAAAAACTGTAGAAGACCTGAAAGGAAAAATGATTGGTTTTGATGAAGTTAGTTCTACGTCAGGCTATATGTTACCTATGTCTATGTTAATTGAGGCAGGATTTAATCCCCAAGAAAAGAGTTCAGCGAGTTCCCCGGTTTCTAATAATGAAACAGGATACGTTTTTAGTGATGATGATGAAAATACGATTCAATGGGTAATTAGTGGAAAAGTTGATGCTGGTGCTATTGACATTGGTACTTTTATGGAAATTCCGGAAGCAAGCCGGGAAGCAATGCTAGTTTTGGCAGAGAGTGAGAAAGTGGCGAGACATATAGTCCTAGTTAGACCTGGTATGAAGCCTGAGATGCTTGAGGCCATCAAAACTACTCTCATTGAAATGGATAAAAATCCAGAGGGACAGAAGGTGCTAAAAAAATTTGAAGACACAGCAAAATTTGACAATTTTCCGCCCGAAGCAAGCATAGCCAGAATGCGAGAATTGTATGAACTTGTTCAAAACAGGTAAGTTAGATGGGCCTATTCAGGATAAGACAAGGGTCGCTAGCCACCAAGCTAACGCTAGCCATGACAAGTTTAGTTGTCATGGTGGTGGCTTGCGTCACTGGACTATCCCTTTATCGTCAGCAGCAAAACTTTCGCACTGAGTTGGAAACACAGGCTGAAATCTTGCTTGATGCTTTATCTGTAACAGTTAGAGATTCTCTTTATAGAATAGATGCTGACTTTATGGAAGAAATCATGGAGCAGCTTGGAGAGGATGAGGTATTAGCAGCAGGCCGTATCTATGAAAAAGAAGGAAGAGTAGTTGCTGATGCTTACGGTGATGATGTTTTAGTTTATAATATCAAACCTGATCCTTTTGGACAACGCTTACTGAATAGCGATAAAACAATTTTTGAATGGCAGTCTGGCCAACTACTAGCTGGTAAGGCTGTGGTTATTGGCCGAAAAAAACTGGGAGCTGTGAGTGTAGGTTTGTCCACAGCTCCCTTAAATGAAAAAATTGCTGTGGTACGTAATCAAGGTTTAATGGTGGCTGTTTTGGCTGCTACCGCAGGAACTTTTCTAGCTCTGCTGATTAGTCGGTCTATTACTGAACCTCTACAAGAAATGACTAAGGCGACTCAAAGTCTTGCTTCTGGAGATTTAGGTCAGAAGATGGATATTCGTACCGGAGATGAATTAGCGGTATTAGCAGAGTCTTTTAATAGTATGACTTATCAACTTCGGGAACTGATCCACAACAAAGAGGAGTTAATCTCTAGTTTAAAGCAAAGGGCAGAAGATTTACGGAAAAGTGAAGCTAAAAATAGAGCGTTTTTGAATGCAATCCCAGATTTAATCTTTCGATTGAGTTATAATGGTATTTTTATTGACTACAAAGCTTCTCGAAAATATGATTTGCTGTGGTCTACTCATGAACTAATTGGTAAAAAAATTTCTGAAGTTTTCCCGGAAAATGCTGCTCAACAATACTTACAATATCTTGACCAAGCGATACAAACAAAAGATATTCAAGTATTTGAATATGAGTGGTTTGTTGATGAAAAACGTCATCATTTTGAAGCTAGGGTGGTAGTTAGTGGTAAAAATGAAGTTTTAGGTATTGTCCGAGATATTACGGAAAGTAAATTGGCCCAGATAGAGCTGCAACAAGCTAAAGAAGCTGCAGAAGCTGCTAACCAAGCAAAGAGTCAGTTTCTTGCTAGTATGAGTCATGAGTTGAGGACACCTCTTAACGCTATTATTGGTTATAGCGATTTACTACGAGAAGAATCTCAAGATTTAGGCTATGAAGACTTTATTCCTGATTTGAAGCAGATTAAAGATTCTGGTCTCCATCTACTGTCAATTATTCAGGATATTCTAGATATCTCGAAGCTTGATTCAGGTCAGATGACTATATATGAAGAAGATTTTGACATCTCTACACTGATCAATGAGATTAAGAGTATTATACAACCACTAATTTATAAAAATGGTAATGCTTTTGAGATAAATTGTTATAGTCAAATTGGAAATATGTATGGCGATCGGACGAAAATTAAGCAAATATTGATCAACTTGTTAAGTAATGCGAGTAAGTTTACTCAAGAAGGTACAGTTAGTTTAACTGTAGTGCGCAAATACAAGCAAGAGGAAAATGGTAATGGTAGAAATAGATTGTTAAGAGAATGTACTAAGATTTCAAATTCATCAGAAAATGTTCCTAGATTATCAGATATTAGTTCTGATATTAGTTCTGATAACCAAGTATTTAATTGGATAACTTTTAGTGTGACTGATACGGGTATTGGGATGACACCAGAGCAAGTACAAAAAGTTTTTCAACCTTTTGTGCAAGCAGATAATTCTACAACTCGTAAGTATGGTGGTACTGGTTTAGGACTCTCTATTTGTCAGCGCTTTTGTGAAATGATGGGTGGTAAAATTACTGTAGAAAGTTGTGTAGGTCTTGGCTCTACTTTTACTTTAGATTTGCCAAGTTCTGTATCATCTCAATTAGACCATGCTTTAAGTGCTGAAATACCTTAATATTTTCAGAATATTTTATCTATGGATATATTTTCTATAACAGTTAATCTGAGTCTAAAGCTTCAGGATTTTTCACTTCATTAGTTACTAACTATTTGTGATATTTTTTAAGTGAATTGGTATCAGTAGTTAGCAGAGAAGAAGGTCAAGAGAAACAGAAAGTTTTTTTATACCTACTTATCCGGATGTGATATTAGTTGATTTCTATCTCCCCATCTCCAAGAATATTTAGCAACACTTTTAAGATTTGGTAAACAGAGTTCGATATTACTACTTATATCAGTTCTCAAAAGTAATGCTACCCTTGAAAGGTGGTCAAAATAACCAGAGATTTAACTGATATTAGTAAACAATTAAATTACGTCAATAAATAGTATTTATAAATAGGAAATTCAAGTATAGTAAAGTTTTTGAGAATTGGTATGATAGCAATCATAAATGATTTGTGAGAAGAAACTGTAGGGGTTTGGTCTCCAAACCCTAGCCAAAATAGGATTTGGCAACAAACCTCTACTGGATTGACACATCTAATACCAAATTGATAAATCTTTGCTACAAATACAGGGCTATTTCGTTCTAATTTCTGACTTTTTGTGCAAACCACGAAAATATCCCTTTTCAAGGATTGAAGTTTAGAGCAACCAATATCTAAAAGCTAGTAAAATTGTCACTTTATTCTAGAATGAAATAGCCCTGGCTA
>JASJEE010000166.1 GCA_030064835.1 Microcoleaceae cyanobacterium MO_207.B10
AGGCAGGGCTATTTCGTTCTAATTTCTGACTTTTTGTGCAAACCACGAAAATATGCCTTTTCAAGGATTGAAGTTTAGAGCAACTAATATCTAAAAGCTAGTAAAATTGTCACTTTATTCTAGAATGAAATAGCCCTGACTTAAGAGGTGATAATTAATAATTATTCATTCAACAATTCAGGTTTAAAGCCTCCCCTTTGAAGCAGGTACACAAAATTAATTACATATTGGCTAAGGTTGAAACCTTTTGAATGCAAGCGTTACAGAGAATTAGGGTAGGCAATTATTCTGTGTAGGTGCTTAAGGGGATAAAATAAAAAAATTCCTTTTAGTCAATCCTCTTGTTTTAAGAAGAGGTAATTATTAATTAGTTAATTGTTAATTGCTGAAATGATTGCTAAAATTTTGACTAAAAATTTTATCTTTATCCTCTTCCCTCTTAGATTAAAATTTTCCCTCAAAGTCTAGAATATCTCACAAGTAAAATAGAATTATTATCTCTATTTGATTGATTAACTGATTTCTTAAAAATCAAAGTAGAGGGCAAAGCTAGCACACAGAGGTTTTTAACTTCAGCTCAAGCTTTTTTAGTATGGCAATATCTGAGATGAACCTCTGCCAATATTTTTGAAATCCTGAATATTGAGGTAATAGAAAAATAGTCAAATTCTCCAAAAAAAATTGTATTAGTGGGATAGACTTATCAATATCCTGCTATTTACAAAAAATAAAAACTATGAAGCGTTAACAGCTTGAAAATTTGATATAGCTAAAATGCAAAAATAGATATTCTCACCATTATTATGCAGGACTACCTAAACCTTAAAACAAAATATCTGAAAATCAAACTAGAAGTCTATTTTTAACCATGTTTTCACTATTTTGAATTCCCATCTCTATGTTACAGATAGTTACATTCACCTACTTAAACTGCTGTGATTAAATTTTAATTTATGACAGAAATAGTCACATAGGAAATTTATCAGTGAAGAGTTTGAAACTCAAAATTTGTCACAAATAATTTCAATTATCTGGTGTTTCATAAATTAAGTTTATTTATGGTTAACAAATTTGATATGTCTAACAAAATAGCAATAAAAATTTCAAATCAAAATTAGTGCTAAATATTTCAAACATATGTATAAATATGGTGGGAATTAAAAATTCACAACTGTTTTAGAAGAGTTTCAGGTTAGACATATCCAATCATAAAAAATACAATCAATTATCGCGCATAAATCATCAATTATTTATCCTCTACTCCCTACTCCCAGTTTTCTAGATATGTCTGTTTATCGGAGATGTTTAGTAATTCCTATACTAGTCAAGTACAAAATTATACGTTTTAGGGAAGAAGCAAAAGGTAAGAAGAATATAACTTTACACACACATACCTGAGAAAAACTAGAAATATTATAAATTAATATTGTTTGAATTTTCTTGAGAAGTTCAAGCATATACTCAATAGTAATTATTGGTGTATTTTGTAATAGTATAGATGTAAATATAGGTAAATTGTATGGTTGCACTTAAAAGTACATTGTTGGCCTCAAAAACCAAATCGCCCAAATCGAATTTTTCTACCATTTCAACTCCATCTCCTCATCGACAGACACAAAAACGAGAACAGCTATCGAATCATAATAATTCCTTAAAACAAACGAGGAACCCCAAAACAACCGAACAAGAAGATGTTGCCCAAATATTATCCCTACCCCATTCCAAACCTTTATGGTTACGATCTTTAATGGGAGTACAAATGGCTTCATCTATTATGACAATTTTATTGGCCGGCAGTAGTTTAACAATTTATGGCTGGACAATTTATAGCCAATCAAAATGGACAGAAGAATATCAACAATTACAACAACTGCGACGTCAAGAACAACAAATCAGTGTTGCTAACGAACTATTGAAAAATCAAATAGCTGAACAAGCATCAACTCCTGATACTGGTCTAGTTTCCCAAGATTCTGTCAAGCGGATATTCTTACAACCAGCACCTCCGCGTCCTGCATCTATTCCTCCTAAACCCTATCTGGAAGCAGGTTATGGCCATAAGTATTTGATTAAAACACCAGTGGGATATTAACTGAACATACCTCTGGTTTTCCGGTAGGTGGTTCAACCTAATTTTGGACAGTATTTTTCCAATAACTAATGGGACTTAGAAAAAAAGAAGCCAAAAACAGGCTCGAAGATAGACAGGTAAAAGTTTTTACTTGAAAAAGGCATAAATCTTTAATTACCAAGGGTTTTAATTATTTTTGGGGCATCAAACTAATTATCTTGTCTATACTGAAATTTCAGGTTTTTAAAGTACGGAAGGTAGATTGTAACTTGAATTTTAGGGTAATGCTTTTTGACATCGCATACCCTTAGAGCTGATTTGTAAACTTAGCCGTTTGCGCAGCATTCAGCAGGAAAAGTCTTACATTACCTAGCTTTCAGGAATTAGGGGCATACTAGACGATAACTCGCCAAACCCAAGTCTAGCTAAGAACTCAGCCTCTGAAATATTTACTTTAGAGTTGTTGGGGATTAAGCTAAAAACATGGCTAAAACCCTTATTATTCATAGCTTATAGCATTTTTCAATTAGAAAATCCTGAAAACCTTATAGAATCAGCTTTTGAGCATTGTTCAACTTTTATTTCCCAACAACTCTTTTATAAATCAGCTCTTCAAAACAAAGCTGATGACCTTATAGAAGCTATTTGGGGTCTATTGAAAAATAGAGGGTGTGATGGGGAGATAGGGAGATAGGGTATATTAGAATATTTTTCCATCTTTTGGTTGTATTTCCAAGATCTACAGACGACTAGTGCCTCAAAAATTTACTTCCCGGTAAAGATACACTTAGGACTTCTATAGAAATTATTAATAGGACGTAAATATTAGCTTTCAACAATTAATCATCAATCATCAATAATTAATTATTGATTATTACCTATCCTTGAAAATAAGAGGATTGACTAAAAGGCAATTTTGTTCTGATTTCTCCTTAAAAGGGAGAGGCTTTAGACGAGAAATTTTCGTTAAATCAAGAGAAATAAGTTTAAATATTTAGATGTATTTCATCGGACTAAAATTTATTTTTCAGATATTTCGCGTCAGTATATCAAATAATTATTCTGTAGATTAAACTTTATATAGCATTTCTCAAGCTCGTAAGGTATAGTTATCTTTTTGTGTTTTATTCCCTGTTCCCTGTTCCCCGTTCCCTGTTCCCTCAAACAAACAAATTAGCATACCTCACCAATATGGGAATTGCTATATACACTATATCAAATATACAACAATGGCAGCTTCCGACTATCCTTCAAAATCACGATTTCGTCGCCGTAAATCCTTACAACTAAAACCAAAAGAACTCTCCAGTTCTCAATTTAAAAATAAAAAGCCTGTGATTACCACAGATACTCTTAAAAGTCAATCGCCAAAAGAAACCCAAAAATCATCACTACCATCCTTCGAGCAAAAAATCAAAAAATGTCAAACATCAAGACTATATCTAGTCTGGATACTTTTAATGCTAAGTTTAGTCGGCCTAGTAGCTAACCTATTTTATCTGCAAGTATTACGAGGAGAAGCATTACAAAAACGAGCTCAACAGCAACAAACCATAGAATCCAATCCTTTTGTCCCCAGACGGCCAATAGTTGATAAAAATGGCAATTTTTTGGCAATTGACAAAGTAGCATATACCCTGTATGCTCATCCCAAAATTTTCAATCAATCACTTGAAGAAGTTGCTTATCAACTATCAACTATCTTAGAAGGAGCAAACTTGGAGAAAGTCATCACCCCAAATGACTTACTCCAAATATTCAACCAGAGAGAAACAGGCATCAAAGTCGCCGAATTTATACCCCAAGAAACAGCAGACAAAATTACCAATTTATACATTGATGGCTTAGAGCTAACTCAAAATTCCCAACGTCTATATCCTCAACAGGGACTAGCTGCTGAAATAGTAGGTTATGTAGATGGAGAAGGCCAAGGTCAAGCGGGACTAGAATACAGTCAACAAAACCTATTAGAGCGCTCTATGTCAGAAATCCAATTTCGGCGCTTAATCAAAGGTGTCCTAGTACCAGACAAACTAACAACAGGTTTCCTACAATTAGATGACCTTGCTCTCCATTTAACTATTGACTCTCGCTTGCAAAGAGTGACACGAGATATCCTCAAAGAACAGTTAGAAAAATATGAAGCCAAGCGAGGAACTATCATAGTTATGGATGTCGCTGATGGTTCCTTACTGTCTTTAGTATCAGAACCTTCCTACGATCCTAATCAATACTATAACTATGACGTAAAACTGTTCAAAAATTGGGCAGTCACAGATGTCTATGAACCAGGTTCGACATTTAAACCAATTAATGTGGCATTAGCTTTAGAAGTTGGTGCAATTAAAGAAGATAGTATTTTTTACGACCCAGGTAGAATAGTTATTGGTGGGTGGCCTATATCTAATTATGGTGGTGGTGGTGGCACCCGCACTGTGGCTGATATTATTAAATATTCTAGTAATGTGGGTATGGTGAAGATTATCGAAGAAATGCCACGACCTGTTTTTTATGATGGTCTGAAGCGTCTGGGATTAGGTGATATTAGTGGTGTAGACCTTCCGTTTGAAACTTCCAGTGTTTTAAAAAGCAAAAATCAGTTTGTGATGGTCCCAATTGAAGCCGCTACTACTGGTTTTGGTCAAGGGTTTTCTCTGACCCCACTACAACTAGCACGACTTCATGCAAGTTTGGCAAATGGTGGTAAACTGGTTACGCCCCATGTAGTGCGTGGGTTATTTGATAGTAAGGGGCAAGCATATTGGGAGTCATCTTTACCTACTGCTAAACAGGTGTTTTCCCCTGATACGACTAAGAAAGTTTTGGCAATGATGGAAACTGTGGTTGAGGGTGGTACTGGGATGAGTGCCCGAATTCCTGGATATCGAATTGCTGGTAAGACTGGTACTGCTCAGAAGGCTTCTGAAATGGGTGGTTATTCTGAGGATGCTAGGATTACTAGTTTTGTGGGTATATTACCAGTGGAGTCTCCCCGTTATGTGGTTTTGGCTGTTATTGATGAGCCAGTTAGGGGTAGTGGGGGAAGTGTGGCTGGGCCTGTAGTGAAATCGGTGATGAAGTCTTTGATTACTATTGAGCGCATTCCTCCTTCGGAGGAGAAGTAGAATTTATAGGCTTTCCTGAATAGACTTCTCCAGAAAATAGGGAGTAGGGAGTAGGGGGAAATAATTGATGTTTTCTTGACGATAATTGATTTGATTTTTTGGTGTTGGTCAATCAAGGTATAAAAATAAAAAAAAATTGAACAATCTCAAATATTTGTTATTCAATAGTTTAGCAATTACCAAAAAATACAAATCATACCCTAATTTACCAACGCGGCATTGTCAGAAAAGAAGATGATTGAGAGAGTGATAAGCGTGTAAAGTTCAAGGAAAAATGCAATGGAATGTCCAGAATGCCACAGTCACCACATCCATAAAAATGGTCCTAGAAAATGTGAATGGTATAGCAGTGAGCTAATAATAGCAGATAGATTTTATCCAAGTTCTCAAATATGTTCTCATTGTGGGCATCAACAGAAAATGCCGTTGGATGTGAGACTATACGAGTGTGAGAACTGCGGGTTCAAGGCAGACAGAGATTTTAACGCTGCTGTGAACTTAGAAAATTATGCACGTCAGTAGGTGGAGTTCCCACCGATTTCAAGCCTGTGGAGAAGATAAGTTGCAGACTGCGGTCAGTGGTCTTCTGTGAAACAGGAAGCTAGACTCCAAAACTCAAATTTTCATTTGGGTAAGTTTGGGTAAGTTCAGTAGAACGGAGTCAGGAATTTCATCCCTAAAATCAACAACGCCAATCTATATTTTAATTTTGGTAATGGCAATATTGCCAGAAAAGCAAACATCTACATCTGTTCCAGGAGCGCGATCGCGTGCTTCATATTTTCCTACATAATAAAAGTCTTCTCCCTCTATTTGATAACTTACAGGCAACGGTTGGGTTGATGGTTGGCAAAATACCATTTTTGGCTCCGGGTCTTCCGGTTCTAAATAGGGGAAATTTACATTCCAAAAAGCTCCAGGTTCTAATGGACGGTTAAGCAAATCTGCTAATACTATGGTTGCCAAGCGAGTTACTCTTTCCCAGTTTACCGGCTTCTTGCCTTTGCGATATTGAGAAAGGGCAATTCCTGGAATTTTGTGAATGGCTCCCTCTCTGACTGCTGCGACTGTACCGGATATATATACGTCTACACCCATGTTACCACCAGAGTTAATTCCTGAAAGTACCCATTTGACATCTTGACAAATATGCGTTATGGCAATTCGAGTACAATCTGCTGGTGTACCAGCGATCGCATATTCAGTATTAGATAGACGTTGAACATTTATCGGGCCTTTAGTTGTTACTTGATGGCCACAACCGGATAATTGTGATTGAGGGGCAACAAAAATGCTTCTTTCAAAAGATGCTAGAGGTAAATCGAGATTATTTACTGCTTCCCAAAGTGCCTTAATGCCAGGAGCATTAATTCCATCATCATTTGTAATAATAAATGTCATACCTTTTGATCATCCTGACCTAATTAGTTGAAAGTCTATAAATTTAGAAAGAGATATTTTTGTACTTTAGATTATATCTTGACATAAGTCAAAAGTCTGATATAGCAATCCTATTTTATTCGCGGCAAAAATCTTACTGCTTTTTAGGGAACAGGGAACAACGGTGCGACCCCGTGTCGGCGACAGAGGCATTCGCGGAGCGTGACGTTAGTCGTAGGGAACGCGCACTCCTGTGAGGAAAAACGCAAGAGTTTCAGTTTTTGGCGTTGCTGAATCAAGGTATGAAAATAAAAATTTAACAATCCCAAATATTTGTGATTCAATAGTTCAGCAATTACTAAAAAATACAAATCATACCCAAAATCAGCAACGCCCAGTTTTTTTATTTACTTTTTAATTTTTCACAACCTATGCCCGGATTGCTATTATATGGAGTATGATTAAGTAGCTAGGCATAATTAAATATAAAACGCTCTGTGTTATAAAATTTAAGTTTTCCTCAGATGGGGGTATATGGAATTTTATAACTTTTTTTGCCTACCTACTTAAGTAGAAATAAAAATTACAGAATATTTTAACTTTTGCGTTATACACAAAAACCTTTGATTGGTAAAACCAGTCAAAGTAGATTACATGAAAAATAAGGGTAGTCCTAAATTATCAGGATATTGGTAGGTACATCTCTTCTATGTATACTCAGGAATCAAGATTCAAAATTCAAAAAAAATAATTACTTGTTTAGCATCACTAAAATAAGATTATGTTAAACTACTTATAAACTAAAGTTAAAACTAATAATAGTAAAGTGAATGTATGTCACTGCCAGCTGTATTGCATCCCGATATTGTTGCATTTCTCCGAAAAAATACTGAACATTATTTTCAAAAGAAAGTATGGGAATGTATTCAAAAGCTAAAACAGCAGGAGTTTGATGGTGGGTTGCGGGTTAAAAAGCTGAAAGGAATAAACAAAAGAGTTTGGGAGGCAAGAATAAACAGTGCCAGTCGGTTAATTTTTACTTACAATAAATCACAGGAACCAGAAACAAGAAAAGCAAAGATTTATCTAGCAATTCAAGATATTTGTTTAGATCATGATGATGTTTCACGACGAGCTAAAGCGAGGAATAAAGCACCTGATTCTGAATGGTTAGATGCAGAAGAAACAGAGGTGATTTTAGAAACAAATAATTTTCACAATCAATCTTTACTAACTCCAGCGGAAAAAGCAAATATTGAGTTAGTACAAGCCAATGAATTAGAGACAAGTTATGATTTTATAGATGAATTGTTAGGTAATATTGGATGGCGAGTATTAGAGTCAGAAACAGAGTGGCAAAAAGCGATTATTGAGCAAGATACAGATTTGCCGTTAAAGCTAACTCCAGAGGAATATGAACTTGCAAAAATATCCGGAAATTTATTACTAAATGGTAGTGCTGGTACAGGAAAGACAACAGTAGCATTATATAGATTGTTGCAAAGTAAATTAAACCATAAGTTAGGAAAAAGTTTATATATTGCATCTAATCATTTACTGGTAAATAATGCCGAAGAACAATTTTATAGAATTGTAGAAGATATTCAATTACCAGAAAATATAACTTCTCCTAGCAATTGCCAAAGATTTGAATTTAAAAATTTGCGAAATTTATGCTTAGAAATTGCCAATAAATTTGAAGTCAGATATTATCCCCAGGATGAAGTAAATTATCAAGTTTTTTCCGAAATGTACAAAGCACATCCGAAAAAGAAACAATATCCAAGTGTTTTGGTATGGGAAGAAATTAGAAGTATTATCAAAGGTAAACAACTGCAAATAAGCGAATCTATTTTATTAGAAGGAGATTATGAAAAGAATAGTAGAAATAGTCTCAATTTAATATCCGACACAAATTTGAGAGAAATATATAAAATAGCAGAATGGTATCAAAAAAAGCTGCAAAAAGAGAAATTATATGATGAGATAGACTTGGTAAGAGAAGTTCTGAAAATTATCCAAAAGAATTCTCTAGAGAAATATGATTTAATTGTTTGTGATGAAGTTCAAGATTTTACAGAACTGCAATTAGAATTATTATTTAATTTAGTAAATCCCAGTGGAAATTTATTTTTTGCGGGTGATTCTTATCAAATGATTAGTCCAAGTGGTTTCCGTTGGGAAGAACTAAAACATAAATTTTATCCTGACAGAAAAGTAGAACAAAAAACTCTGCAATTTAATTTTCGTAGTGTCGGAAGCTTGGTAAATTTAGCTAATCAATTATTAAAATTTCGCTCTAGATTCTTAAAAGAACCGACTAGAAATTACTCCAATACGAACAGCACTTATGGTCAATTAGCTAGGTTGATTTCAGCAAACAGTCAAACCTTAGTAGAAATATTAAAGGAAACATCTCTATACCCTGGTGATGCAATTTTAGTTAGGGAAGAATCAGCAAAAGAAAAAATCCGAGAAGAACTAAATACGAGTTTTGTCTTTACAATAGAAGAAATCAAAGGATTAGAATTTGATACAGTTTTTTTAGTAGAATTTTTTAAGCCAGCAGCAAAACTTTGGGGTAAAGTAATTAGAACAGGTATTATCAAAGAAAAAGATAAACCACAATTAAACCTGGAATTAAATTTACTTTATGTAGCAATTACTAGGGCTAGTAGAATACTAAATATTTGGGAAAAACAGCCAAGTCAACTTTGGCAAGAAGCAGAATTAACAGATTTATTTCAATCAATAATTCCAGAATTAGTCAGAAGCGATCGGATAGAACCTAGTGCGGAAACATGGCGGAAACAAGGACAATATTATTTAAAAGCAGAATTTTATCAACAGGCAAAAGAATGCTTTGCTAAATCTGGTGATGTAATTTTAGAAAAACAAGCAAAAGCTAAATTATTAATCCAAAAACAAGCTTATAGTGAAGCCGCAGAAATATTGGTGGAGCTAAAACAATGGCAAGAGGCAGCACTATTATTTGAAAAACTAGAAAAATGGCAAGAAGCATCTAAATGTTGGGCAAAGATTGGGGAAAATAAGAAACATAAAATCTGTGAAGCATATAAACTAGAAGCTAACTTAAAATGGTCAGCAGCAGCTAAAAAATGGGAAGCACTAAAAGATTTTGTCAATGCCAAAAGATGCTGGATGAATATACCAGAAAAAAAAGCAGAATACCTGGGAATAGAATTAGAACAAAAAAAGCAATGGTTAAAAGCAGCCTCACAATATGACTTAGCAAAAATGCCCAAAAAAGCAGCATTTTGTAGAGCAAAAGAATTTGAAAAGCAAAAACAATGGGAAGAATCAATTATTCAGTATGAACTTGCAGGCATGACCGAAAAAGCAGAAAAATGTCGGCAACAAGCAACACATGAACTTTATAATCAAGGATTAATCAAACTACAAAAAAGAAATAATACCGGAGCTTTAGAAGATTATAATCGAGCCTTGAATCTCAATCCAAATAATTATCAATCTTATAATAATAAAGGTATTGCTATAGCCCAATTAGGCAACTTCAGAGAAGCTATAGAAAACTTTCAGCAAGCATTAGAACTTAATCCCAAAGACCCCCAAAGCCATCATAACTTAGGAGCAGCTTACGCAGAATTAGGAGAATTAAATCAAGCCATAGAATATTTCTCCAAAGCATTAGAATTAAATCCCAAAGACTCTCAAACCTACTACAACCTGGCAGTAGTTCGCTTCAAAATCGGAGATAAACAAGGAGCACTATTAGATTACGATCAAGCAATAGCACTTAATCCGAAGAACGCAGAAATTTATTATAACCGAAGCATTGCTCGTCGTTTCACAAAAGATAATCAAGGAGCAATAGATGACTTGACAAAAGTATTGGAACTTAATCCCAAGATTGCTGATGCTTATACTAAGCGAGGTATAGTCAGATTTGATATGAAAGATACCACAAAAGCGATCGCCGACTTTAATGAAGCCATTAGACTTAACCCCAAACATCCCGAATCCTTTTACTACCGAGCAGTAGTGCATCGCCTGCTTAAAGATAACCAACGCTCCTTAGCAGATTTGAACCAAGTAATACAAATTCATCCTGACTATATTGATACCTATATCAAACGAGGTGTAGTTCGTTTTGACTTAGGAGATAAGAGAGGAGCTTTAGAAGACTTTGATCATGCAGTCAAACTTACACCAAATAACCCAGAAGCTTATTATAACCGAGGTAATACTAGACGAAGCTTAGGAGATTTTCCCGGAGCGATCGCTGATTTTGAGACTGCTATTTATCTCAACCCCCAATATCATCACGCTCAAAATGATTTAGGTATTGTCAGGCTGAAAATTGGAGATATTCGGGGAGCGATGAAAAATTTTGAATCAGTCTTAAAAATAAATCCCAATTATGCTGAAGGTTATAATAATCGGGGGTTTACCCGGTTTAGGTTAGGAGATTTTCCCGGAGCAATGAGTGACTTAGAGTCAGCCCTCAAAATCAATCCTAACTATGCTGAAGCATACAATAATCGAGGAAATGCTCTATTTAAAACAGGAGACTTTCAGGCAGCAATCAAAGATTTTAGCCAAACTTTACGGATTAATTCTAATTACGTTCCCGCCTATAATAATCGAGGTTTTGCTAAATTAAAATTAGGAGATTTTACTGGAGCGATCGCTGATTGTGAAGCAGCTTTAAAAATCAATCCTAACTATGCCTTAGCTTACTATAACTTAGGATTAATTCATACAGAAATGGGAGATTTTCGACAAGCTATTTTAGATTACAATCAAGCATTACGAATACATCCCAGAAAAATTGATGCTTATATTAATCGGGGATTAATATATTTTAAGTTAGGAAACTATTCTCAAGCCATTGATAATTACAACAAAGTGCTAAAACTTAATCCTAATCTTGGGAATGTTTACCATATTCGTGCTGAAACCTATCGTCAGTTAGGAAATTTAAAATCCGCTCTAGATGATTTGCACAAAGCAGCAGAAATTTACCAAAAACAAGGGAAAGAAGAACAGTATGAAAAAGTCAAAAGTATGATTGATGAGATTAACTCAAATCTTCAAATTTAGGTCATTTCAGTTATCAGTTAATAGTTAGCTTCCCATCGGAGGAACTTTCCTCCGGAATGCTACCCAAACGTTAACAGTACCTCTGCAATAAAGAGGCTTGAAATTTGGAATATTCTCTTTTTT